>JAKAVC010000045.1 GCA_021817345.1 Deltaproteobacteria bacterium
CCGCGTCCAGGGCGCCGGAATCGAGCCCGAGAACTTCAAGGAGTACGCCGAAGGCGACGACCTCCGCTTCCTCGACTGGAACACCTACGCCCGCCTTGACCAACTGGCCATCCGCACCTACCGCGTGGAGCGCGAGGTCGAGGTCACCGTCATGATCGACCGCAGCGCCTCGATGGGGCTTCCCGAGCGCGACGACAAGCTCGGGCTCGCGCTCGCCCTTGGCGCTTCGCTCGCCTATGTTGCGATGGCCGAGAACGACGCGGTCCGCCTGGCCGCCTTCGCCGCGGTGCGCGACGGCGAACGGCTTTCCGCGACGCCGTTCCATCGCCGGCGCGAGGCCTATCAGCAGTTCAAGCCCTTCGTGACCGGCCTCAAGCCGCGGGGCGCGACCGGGCTGTTCGACGCGGTAAGCGAATTCATGCGCGAGCGCCGTTCGCCGGGCATCGTGATCCTGATTTCCGATTTCCTGGTCGAGCCGGGCGAATTCGAAGACGCGCTCGCCCGGCTTTTGGCCGCGCGCCACGAGCTCAAGGTGCTGCACGTGATGGGCGAGCGGGAGACTGAGGCGAACTATCCGCCCGGCCTGTATCGAATCCGTGACGTCGAGACCGGCGCGATGCGCGAGGTTGCCTTCGGTGCGGAAGTTTCCGAGGCTTGCCGGCGAAAGGTCGGCGAACTCAGAGAGTGGCTGCGCGAGTATTGTCTTCGCCACGGGATCGTGTACGCGCCGGCCTTCGGTGCCCGAAACCTTGAGACGATACTGGAGCGCGAGCTTCCCAACCTGGGAGTTGTGCGGTAGCGGTTCGTGGGCTTTCTGAATCCAGTCAACCTGCTATACGCCGGCAGTATCGCGGTGCTGGTCGCGATTTATTTCCGTTCCCGCGCCCGCCCGACTATCGAGGTGTCGAGCCTGATGCTGTTCGAGCAGGCCGCCGCGCCCGTCTCGCGCGTGCGCACGCTCAGAACCGATCCCCTGTTCTGGCTTGAGGTCGCCGCGCTCGCCCTGATCGTGCTCGGCCTGGCCGGCCTTTACGTCGAGGCGCCGCCGGCCGCGCTTGCGGAGCGAAGTCATGTGCTGGTCTTCGACCTGGGCGCCGCGATGGGCGCGCGCGAGGGCGGAAAGAGCCGACTCGATCTTGCCAAGGCCGAAGCCGTCCGGCTCGTGGACTCCGCGCCGGCCGGCGAGGATTTCACCGTGCTGGGCTATGGGCTGGACGCGCACGTCGTGAGGAGCGAGTCGAGTGCCCATCCCGCTCTTGCCGCCGCGATCGACGCAATGCGTCCGATGGACGTCGCGGGCACGCCCGATGCGCTTTCCGCCGCCCTGATGCGCGCGCAGACGGCGGGCAGAATCGACGTTTTCGCTGATCGCCCGATGTCGCCCACGGTGCTCGCCCAGGCGGCGCTTGCCGATCGCATTCACTTCCACCAGGTCGGCGCTCCTGCGGGCAATCTTGCGATCGTCTCGCTCGATCCGGGAGTGCCGCGCCTCTCGCCCGGACACGTGACAGTCAAAAGCTTCTATCCGCTTACGCATGAGTGCGAACTGGCGATTGAATCGGGCGGCAAAATCGTCTTCGATCGCGTCCTTCTGCTCGGGCCCGGCGAACAGGCAACCGTGCCTTTCGGTCCGCTTGCCGCAGGGGGACTGGTCCACGCGCGAATTCTCACCCCCGATCCGCTCGCGGCCGACAACGACCGATGGGCTCTCGCGCCGCTCAGCAAGGCCGACCCGGTCCTGGTGGTTTCGCCCGATCGGACGGTGCGCGACGACCTTGCGCGAATTCTGCTCGCGGTCAACGGCAACTTCATCGTAACCGCGATTTCCCCGGCCGATTTCAGGCACGGCGTTGAGGGCGCGAAGCATTACAGCCTGGCCGTGATGCACGACTGCTTTGTCCCCGGGGTCAAGACCGATTCGCTGCTTCTGGTCTATCCGCCGACGATGAAGCCGGTGCCGAACGGGCCGCTTGCCGGGTTTGCGGTCGGAAGCGCGCTTACGCCGGTCTGGATGCTCGCGTCCGGCGCGGACGGCGCCGGCCCTGAGCTCGGCTCGGCGCGAGTTGCGAAGCTGCCCGACTGGATGACCAGGACGGTAAGCGGCGAAACTCCCGGCGCCCAGGTGACTTTTCCGCTCGCGGCTGTCGGAATGATTCCGCAGGGCCGTTTCGGACTGCTCTCCTTCGACGTTCGCAGGCATCTGCTGCTCGACCCCGACAAGCTCGACGCCCTGGTCGCCACTATCAACCTGGTGCGGGAGTTGACCTCGCCGGCCGACGTCCGCGTCGTTTCCACCGGCACCTACCTCGATATCCCGGCGGGAAAATCGGCCCGGGTCGTCGATCCCGCGGGCCATGCCACGGAGCTCAAGGCCGACCGATGGGGCCGCGTCCGGCTGAGGCCGATGTTCGCGGGGCATTATGTGGTCGGAAGCGGTTCGAGCGCGGTTAACATTTACGCGAATTACTACAACGCCTCCGAATCCGACCTTTCCGCCCGTCCAGCGGTCGAGAATGCCGGAGCCGCGGCCGCGCCGGAGCCCGTGCCAGTGGGCGCGCCGCGCGAGGCGAAGCCGCTTGCGACGGTGCTGGTGGCGCTTGCGCTTGTGGCGCTGATAGCCGAGTCGATTGTCCTGCTCGGGCACGCCCGGCGATGGAGGGCGTGGAATGTTTGATCGGCCTCTGCTGCTATGGCTGCTCGTTGCCGCGCCGCTGATGGCCGCGCCCGGGCTTATCGCGGCGCGCAACGGGAAGATCGCCGCCGGGCTTGGCGCTTCGGCGCTCAGAGTCCTCAGCTTTGTCGCGCTGGTGTTCGCCCTTGTCGGATTTGGATTCAATGCGAAAACCCCGGCCAAGCGGGTTGAGGTGATCGCGCTGGTCGATCGCTCGCGCTCGATCGCGCCCGACCAGGCGGTCTGGATACGCCGTGAAGTGCGCGACGTTGCCGCCGCGCTTTCCCCGAAGGATCGGCTCGGAGTCGTGGTTTTCGGCCGCAACCCGAGACTTGCCGCGCCGCTGGGCGACCCACGCCTGCTTTCCCTGGCCGGTACCGAACCGGATCGCGGGGCAACCGATATCGCCACGGCGCTGAGCGCGGCGTCGAGCCTGTTCTCGCCCGAAGCTGAAAAGCGAATCGTGCTCCTGAGCGACGGAGACCAGACGGTCGGCGACGCGATGAAGGAAGCGCCCGCGATGCTCGAAGAGGGAGTACGCGTTTATCCGATCGTCACCCCGCCCACCTCGACCGAACGTGTCGCGCTTTCCAGCTTCGAGGGTCCTTCGGCGGTATGGGCCGATCGGCGTTTCGCGTTTCGGCTTTCAATCGAGAGCGAGGCGCCAGGTCCGGTTGATGTCGCGCTCGAGCTTCAGCGCAACACCAAACCGCTCGGCCGAGAGACCGTTACGCTTCATCCCGGACTCAACCATTTCGCTCTGCCGTACCGGATGGACGCTCCGGGCGCTTACCTGATGAACGTACGGCTGCGGGCGCCCGCGCCTCTGGTCGCGCTCAACTCCGAGATCGAGACGCCGCTCACCGTGAAGCCCCGGCCGGCGGTGCTGCTGGTCGCGACCGCGCCCTCGCAGAGCATCATGCGCGCGCTCAGCGTCCGCCATTACAAGGTTGTCGTCACCTCGCCGCGTTCGCTCCCGACCGATGCGCGGGACTATCTGCCATATCAGGCGGTGATAATTTCGGACGCCTCGGCTGCTACTCTTTCGGCTCCGGTGCAGGCCGCGCTTGGCCGCTACGTGGGGGATTTCGGCGGGGGCCTTATCGCGACCGGCGAGACGCTGCGAGACGATCATTTCGCGGGGAGCACGCTGGAGAAAATCCTGCCGACCAAATTCAAGCCGCAGCCTCCGCCGCCGACCCGAGAGCCGATCGCGGTTTACCTGTTGATCGACCGCTCCAACTCGATGAGCTACGATTCGCGCTACCCCGCCGTGCGCGACCATCAGCGTATCCGCTACGCGAAGGCGGCCGCGATTGCGCTGCTTCGCCAGCTCGACGATACCGATTACGCCGGCGTGATCGCCTTCGACTCGCAGCCCTATGTCCTCTCCCATCTCCAGCCCCTTGGCACCGATCGCAAGGAACTCGAGAACCGTATCGAGCGGCTTGAGCCGGGCGGCGGCACCGATTTCAAGGAAGCGCTGGAGATAGCCGAGCGCGAGATACTCGCGAGCGGAATCCCCGTCCACATGGTGATTCTGCTCACCGACGGCGACACCAACCGCCCCTATCACGACCACGATCAGCTCATCCGCGATTATGCGCGCGAGCATATTCCCGTCTCCACCATCCGGATCGGCCCCGATCTCGCCAACCTGCGCCTGCTGCAGGATTTCGCCCATGCGACCGGAGGCACCTTCTACCGGGTACAGGATATCGAAAAGCTTCCGCTGCTGATGGTCGGACTCACCCGCGAAGCGATGAACCGGCGCGATCATCTGCGCACCCGGCTCCTGCCCGGCACCTCGAGCGAGATTCTCAACGGCATCGACCCCGCGAAAATTCCGCCTATCGACTACTACGCGCTTGCCACGCCCAAGGAGGGCGCGCAGGTGCCGCTCAGCGTCGCACGCGGAGAAACCCCGAGTACGCCGCTGCTCGCGGCATGGCAATACGGGCTGGGCCGCAGCGCCATCCTGGCGATCGATCCCGACTCGCTCGCAAGCCTCAGTTGGATACGATGGGATCGCTACGCGGAGTTCTGGTCGCAACTGGTCGCATGGACGATGCGCCAGGGCGACCCGGGTCCGTTCACGGTCAAAGTCACGACCTCGCCCGAGGGCGGGACCCGGTTCGAGGCCGAAAAAGTCGACAACAGCCCGACGCCCTCTCTTTCGGTGCGAGTAAGCGGTCCCGGCCGCGTTATGGACGTCGCGATGACGCAGGTCGGCGCCTCGGTCTACCGCGCCGACCTGGGCCCGCTCCCGCGCGGCACTTACACGGCCACGCTGATGACCAAGGCCGGCGATACCGAGAGCGTGTTGCTCCAGCGAAAGTTCGCCTCGGCTGGAGCGGCCAGTCCTGACGCGGCCGAGCTGCGTATTCGCCCGCCCGACATCGATCTGATGCGCCGCATCGCGTCGGCGACCGGCGGCACGCTGAACGCCGCGCCCGCTACGATCGCGCGGGCGACGGGCGCGATGGTCACGGTGCGCAAGAGCGCCGAGCCGTATCTGCTCCCGCTCGCGATATTCTTCTTCCTTGGCGAAGTTTTCGTCCGCCGCCGCCTGCTCGGCGACTGACCGGCACCCGCGCGAAGACCCGTTCAGGGCGACGCGCCTGCGCAAGGCCGAACCGCTCGGCATCGAGTTCGTCTTGCCCCTGGAAAGTGCTTTTTCGGAGTGGAAATCGGAGCACGACGAGCGGACTTATCGTAACCCGTAGCTCCGATGCGGTTGTTGTCGTTGTCCTTCCGTAAGCGCGTCAGGGCGAAAGCTCCCGCCACCGGACGCGACAGGAAAGCCCGTCGAAGCAAGAGCCGCCTCGCTGGATTCCCCCGCCGACCCGCCGCGCGCGCTTGCGCCTAACGGGCGACCCGCTGACGGCGCGTCGCGCGCAGCTTTTCCTTGAGCGTCGCGAGGCGCTCGGCCGCAAGCGAAAGCGTTTCGTCGCTCTTGGAGAACGTGAATCTGAGCTTCCGCCGCCCAAGTTCAGGATGACGGTAGAAGCTGGAGCCGGGCACCGCGGCAACGCCCACCTCTTCGAGCAGAAACTCGGCCGCCGCGAAATCGTCGGCGAAGCCCATCGGTCCAACGTCGGCGATTATGTAATACGCGCCGGCCGGCAGACTGCATTCCAGCCCCGCTCCGGTGAGGGCCTGGTGCAATATCGAGCGCTTGCGCGCGTACATCGCGGAGAGTTCCGCATAGAATGATTCCGGCATTCGAAGCGCGCTCGCGCCCGCCTCCTGCAGCGGATGGGGCGCTCCGACGGTCAGGAAATCGTGAACCTTGCGCACCGCGTCCGTAAGCCGTTCGCTCGCAATCACGTACGCAAGCCGCCATCCGGTGACCGAATAGGTCTTCGACAGCCCGCTTATCGTGATAGTCCGCTCGGCCATCCCGGGCAGGCTTCCGATCGAAACATGGCGCGCGCCGTCGAAGATGATGTGCTCGTAAATCTCGTCGGTTATTGCCAGCGTATCGTGACGCTGGCACAGGGCGGCAATCGTCTCGAGTTCCGCGCGCGTGAAAACCTTGCCGGCCGGATTGTTCGGAGTGTTGATTATGATCGCCTTGGTGCGCGGGCTGAACGCGGCTTCGAGCTCGGCCGGATCGATAACGAAGCCGGGGTCCCGAAGCGTGACATAGCGGGGCGTCGCGCCCGCCAGGATCACGTCGGGCCCGTAATTCTCGTAAAACGGCTCGAAAATGATCACCTCGTCGCCCGGATTGATGACGGCGAGCAGGCTCGCGATCATCGCTTCGGTCGCGCCGCAGGTGACGGTGACATTACGGTCGGGATCGCATTCGAGGCGGTTGTAGGAGCGGGCTTTGTCAGCGATCGCGCGGCGGAAGTTGGGAGAGCCGTGGGTTATCGCGTACTGATTGAAGTCTTCGTCGATCGCCCGCTTCGCGGCTTCCTTGAGTTCGGCCGGCGCGGGAAAATCCGGGAATCCCTGGGCAAGATTGACCGCTCTCGCCTTGAGGGCAAGGCGGGTCATCTCGCGTATCACCGATTCGGTGAAGAATCGGGTTTTGTGCGATACGTCAGTCGGCATCGGCCCGTCAGTTTACCCGTGACGGCGGCCAGCCGACAAATGTCTTGCGCGCTGAATGGGGCCGAGCGGCGATACAGGCCCCGAATGTTTGGTTCGCTAACGACGCTGGGCTTGGGCGTGATGCACCGGCATAGGCTCGATGTTCGCTTCTTCTTCCAGAAACCCTGCGCCCTGCTTGAGACGCCACTCGTCGATGACCTCGACATTAAAGCGCCAGTCGCTGCCAATCTTGAAGCCGGGTAGCTGCCCCTTCTTCAGAAGGCGGTAGATCGTCGACCGATGTACGCGAAGGTACTCAGCGAGCTCGTTTACAGTCAGAACTTTTGGAGCAGCCTCCATCTTTGACCCCCTGCGCCCCCTTTTAACTCTTAATTCAACCTCGGCCAGCCATCAATCTTGTGAAAAGCATGGCTTTTACGACCAAAACCGTATCATGTTGGGACAACATTTGCCATAGCACGCGACAAAGACCTTAAGAGTGGAATACATTTCAGTCTTGGCGTTAGACGTTCAGCCGAAGAGCTCACGTGCCGCCGCGCGCAATTCCGACCTGAAGTCAGGATGCGCGACGGCGATCAGTTCGGCGGCTCGCTCGCGATGATTCTTTCCGAGCAGGCGCGCCACTCCGTATTCTGTTATCACGGTGTCGGCAAAGAACCGTGGAATCGTCACCAGCGCCCCGGCTTCGAGCTGCGGCACGATTCTCGATACCGCGCCGGAAAGCGCCGTGGATGGAAGCAGGGTGATCGCGCGGCCGCCTTTGCTGAGAAACGCGCCGATATGTGTCTCGGGCTGACCGCCGGTTCCATTTATCATCCGCGCTCCGACCACCGTCTCCGAGTTGATCTGTCCGGTCAGGTCGATGCTGAGCGCGTTGTTGATCGATGTCTGCTTGTGGTTCGATTTGATCGTGGCGATGTCGAGCACGTATTCCGGATCGTAGATTTCGAACGCGGGGTTGTCGTCGATTATTTTCAAATCCGCCGGATCCGATCCCGACCACGCCACCGCGATCGCCTTGCCGCGATGGATCGACTTGCGACGTCCGTTGATGATCCCCGCGTCAACCAGCTTCGCTATCCCCGGCGCGACCATCTCGGTATGCAGGCCGAGATCGTGCTTGCGGTCGAACGCGCCAAGCCGCGGCATCTGCGAACTCGGATCGCCAACGCCTATCTGGATCGTTGCGCCGTCCTCGAGCACCTCGCCCAAGTAGCCTGCTATCGTTCGATATTCGGCGGGCGGTTCGGCAAGGCCGAGCAGGAGCTTCAGATCCTCGATCGGAGTGCGCGCCAGGTAGTTGAGAAGCGGCCAGATGCGTTCGATGCCAGCCTCGTCGATTACGCGGCGCAGGCCCTCGCGTTTCTCGGCGTCCATCCGCGCAAGCTCGCGTTCGATCGCCTCGAGGTCGGGCGGTTCGGGCGTCGCGTCGACGAAGTAGTCGAACTCGCTCACGTGCATGTAAACGTCGCCGTGGGTGCGCGTGAGCGTCGAATCCATCTCGGCCACCGCACACCGCGCGCGTCTGACGTACATGCGCTTGTTCCACTGATGCGGCCCGAAGCTGACGAAGCCCTGGCTGTTGGGCATGCTGGTGGTCACGAAGGTGATGTCCACCGGCTTGTCTTCGGCGGGCCGTTCGTCGTGCGGCTTGAAGCTGGTCGAAAGCAGATTGGGCAGGTAGGTGGCGGCCTTGCGATCGTGCATCGGGCGCCCGAGATTTCCGATGAAGACCTCGAACTCGATGCGAAAGACGTTGCTGAGATCGCGGCTGAACCATCCCGGATCGGCCAGCGGCGAGGACAACCTTACGTCAACGATCCCGTCAAGCTCGTCCGCCCGCCCGGCAAGCGCACGCTGCATCACCGGCCCGTTGGCAAGCGGGAACTGCACCAGCATTCCCGGCTTCACCATCGCCGCGGCCTCTTCGGCTGAGACGCGGCGTGACTCGAAATACTCTTTCCAGTCCAAAATTCCGCCCCACGCAGGGCTTTTTTTCGGCAGTCGTCCCTCAACGCGCGCGAAAACATCCGGCCATTAGCAAGAACTACCTACCTTGTCCAGAATTGGACGGTCATCTACTTTGCAAAGAGCCCTTTTCTTTCCACAGGGCGCCTGTGGACCGACGATGCGTCCGGCTGTAAT
>JAKAVC010000118.1 GCA_021817345.1 Deltaproteobacteria bacterium
CGACATCGACGCGATCAGCGAGATGTTCGGTGCCGGCTCGCTGACCATCTTCATCGATATGCTCACCCTGGCCGGCATCGTCGCGATCATGCTCGCGCTCAACTGGCGGCTTGCGCTGTGGGCGCTCTGCGCGATCCCGCCGCTGCTCGTCATCATCAATTACTTCAGGGTGCGCGCGCGGGTCGTGTATCGCGAAATCCGCGACCGGCTGGCCGCGGTCAACGCGTATCTTTCGGAAGCGATCGGCGGGATGGCGGTGATCCAGTTGTTCACGCGCGAGGACGTAAGCCGGGGCGAGTTCGACGTGCTGAACCGCCAGAGCCGCGACGCGCAGGTCAAGGCGAACATCTACGAGGCCGGACTGTTTTCCGCAGTCGAGGCGCTGAGCTGGGCCACGGTCGCGATAATCCTGTGGTTCGGCGGCGGACAGGTGATGCGCCGGCTCATCGGACTCGGCACGCTCGTCGCGTTCATCGAATACGCCCGGATGTTTTTCATGCCGCTGCGCGATATCTCCACCAAGTACACCGTGCTCCAGTCGGCGCTCGCCGCGGCCGACCGTATCCAGTCCCTGATGGAAGAACCCGTCACGATAGAAAGCCCGCGCGCGCCGCTTCGAATCGAATCGCCACGCGGCTCGATTGTCTTTGAGCATGTGACGTTCGCGTACCGGCCGGGCGAACCGGTGCTGAAGGACCTGAGCTTCCGCATCGAGCCGGGCCAGAAGGTCGCGCTCGTCGGACCGACCGGCTCGGGCAAGACGACCATCATCAAGCTCCTGAACCGCTTCTACGACGTCGGCGACGGGCGAATACTGGTGGATGGGGTTGACGTGCGGCAATGGGACCTCGCCGAGTTGCGAAGCACAATCGGACTGGTGCAGCAGGACGTTTTTCTTTTTTCCGGGGACGTGATGGAGAACCTGAAGCTCGGACGGACCGAGCTTACCGAAGCCGAAATAACCGCGGCGCTCGCCCGGGCGCAGGCGCTGCCCTTCGTCAAACGCCTTCCGCGCGGGCTCGGCGAAGAGATTAGCGAGCGCGGCGCGAATTTTTCCGCCGGTCAGCGCCAGCTTCTGTCCTTCGCGCGCGCGCTTGCCTACAATCCGCGCATCCTTGCGATGGACGAGGCGACTTCCAGCGTGGACAGCGAAACCGAGCGGCTCATCCAGCTCGCGCTGGAGGAACTGCTCGAAGGCCGCACGGCGCTGGTCGTCGCGCATCGCCTTTCGACCATCGAGCGGGCCGATCGGATAATGGTCCTGAGCAACGGCTCGCTGCGCGAGAGCGGCACGCACGAAGAGCTGCTCCGGATGCGCGGTCTTTATTTCAGGCTGTTCGAACTTCAGTACGCCGCTGCGCCCGACATCGCGCGCGAGGCCGCCGACTGAGCGATTGCCCTCGCACGCATGCCTGAGACTCTTTCCGGATGAGCCGTCGAAACCAGATTTCCGCTCCGGCCTCGGCCAAGTTCCGCAAGTCCACCCTTGCTTGGAGTTTCGCGCTGCGCGTCGCCGCGCTCGCGCTCGCGGCCGTCATCCTGCCGGGATGCAGCAGTATGGCGTATGTCGCGCGCGCCGCCTACGAAGAAGGACGCATCCTATGGAACCGCGAACCGATAACCCAGGCGCTCGACAAACCGGACGTTTCGGCAAAAACCCGCGAGAAGCTTCAGACCGTCCTCCATGTCCGCGAATTCGCGCAGGACAAGCTCGGACTCGACGTCGGCGACGCGTACAGCACGATAAGCCCGGTTGACCGCGGCGCGGTGGTGTACGTCGTGATGGCGGCGCGGCGCGACTCGCTCAAACCGCATGTCTGGTGGTTTCCGATCGTCGGCTACGTCCCGTATCGCGGCTACTTCGACAAAAACGAGGCGCTCGCCGAGGCGCAAAGCATGGAGGCGCAGGGCTACGACACGCTGGTGCGTCCGGCGGTCGCATTCTCGAGCCTCGGCTTCTTCGCCGACCCGTTGCTCTCAAATCTGCTCAAGCTCAATAAGGTCGTACTCGCCGGCGTAATCATCCACGAGCTGTTCCATCGGACCTATTTTCTCGAAAGCGACGTGATGTTCGACGAATCGGCCGCCAATTTCGTCGGAAACCGGGGAGCGGTGGACTTCTTCACCCGGACCGAAGGCGCGTCTTCCGAGGACGCGCGCGTCGCGCGGGACGTCTACGAGAGCAATCTTGAGTTCGCGCGCTTTCTGCTCCAGGCCCAGGCTAAGCTGCTCCGGTTGTATGGCAGCGGCCTTCCCGAAGAGGAAATCCTCAGGCGGCGGAAAAAGGTCTTCAAGGAAATCCAGGCCGACTACGCCCGAATCAAGCCCACGCTTTCAGGCCTCGAACGCTTCAACCTCGACAAGCACCGGCTTAACAATGCGGTGATGCTGAACTACATGCTTTATTTCCACGACCAGGACAATTTCGCCGCGCTGGAGAAGCTCAACCACGACGACACTCGCGCCACCATCGCGCAGATAATCAGCCTCGCCAGGCGCAATCCCTACGATCCGTTCTACGCGATCTGGCAGGCGACGCGGCTGCCGCTTGCGCCGTCGGCGCCGCCGGGACTCAGCGCGTCCCGATAAGCTCGACGAGCGCGTCGCAAAGTTCGCCCTCGAAGCCGCCGAAGAAGTGGTCGGCGCCCGCGATCAATTTCAAGCTCGCGGAGGGTCCAATCTCGCGCGCAAGGCGCGCGATTGCGTCCGCGGGACAATAGTCGTCGCGATCGCCTGACACGAGGATTATTCGCTTGCGGCTTTGCCCGAAGTCCGAAAAATCCGCCATCCCGACCGGCAGGGCGATCGCCGCTATCGTATCGACCTCGTCGAGCTCCGCACCGGCGCGCATCGCAACCGCCGCCCCGAACGAATACCCCGCCATCACCGCGCCCCGCTTTGCGACGCCCTCGCGCGCCAGCAGGAACCGCGCTGCCGCCTTTGCGTCCTCGGCTTCGCCCGCGCCGCCGCCGTATTCGCCGCTGCTCGCGCCCACGCCGCGAAAGTTGAAGCGCACCGTGGCCATCCCGAGCCGCCACATCGCCTCGAGCGCGGCCTCGACCACGTTGTTGTACATCGAGCCGCCGTATTGCGGATGGGGATGACAGATGACGGCGCCGCGCATCGGCGTGGCGGCCTCTGGAACGGCGACAAGCGCTTCGAGTCGCAGTTCACCGGACGGGATCGTGGCGCTTTGTTCCTTCATGGTTACGCCCCCTGGCGACACGGTCGCGGCTTTCGATGCTCCGAAGCTGCGTGCGACCGCTGCTATACTACAGCAGGTGGGCCCCGGAGAAACTCCACGGTTCGCGGCGGACCGGATGCTCGCTCGGCTTGCGCGATGGCTGAGATTGCTCGGAGCGGACACGCTCTATGACCCCGCGCTTGGCGGCGCCGCGATGCTCGCGCGGGCGCGGGCCGAGGGCCGCGTGATGCTCACGCGGGACAAGCGCTTGCGCACCGCGACGGACGTGCTCTATCTCGAAAGCAACGACTTTCGCGGCCAGCTTCGCGAGGTCATGCGGCGCTATCCGTTCGACCGCTCAAAGGCCGGGTTGTCGCGGTGTTCGCGATGCAATCGCGTGCTTGTCGAGGTGGGGCGCGAGGCCGTCGTGCGCCGGGTGCCGGCCTTTGTTTACGCGAGCAACGAGCGTTTCGCCGAGTGCTTGGAATGCGGGCGGATTTACTGGGGCGCCTCGCATGTCGAGCGGATGAAGCGTGAAATGGAGCGAATCGGACTCTAGGCCGTCCGCGCGTGCAAGGTCAGTCAAGCCATTGGAAATTTACCCCGAGCTCGACTATAAGAAGATGCAGCCGTCTATGGCGCTTTTACTAATGGCCCGCGCGACGAAACCCCAATGAAGACGCGGGTTACGATTCTTGCCGTCGCGTCGCTCTTGTTCGGCGCCCTGAACGCGCATGCGGTTTCGCTGACGCTCAGGGGCTTGGGCGCGGGACTGACGGGCGGGTCCACCGAGGCGCTGTACGCCAGCGACAGGAAGGGAAATTCCGTCGAGGTTACGGAGGTCGGCGCGCCCGCTCCCGGCGGCATAATAAACGAGTTGGGCGTGCCCGCGATGATGGCCGACGGCAGGGTGCTGTTCAGCGCCGATATCGTCAAACCCGAACCCGCGCCCGCCAAAGGAAAGACTGCGCCCGCACTGCAGGCTCATTGGACCGTTCTTATCGCCAACCTCGACGCGCCGCCTGCTTCCAGGCTCGTCGCGGCGATGCATTTCAAGTCCGAGCCCTCAGGATGCCGTCCGAACTTCGCCAACGATCCCTATCCCGTGGCCGACCCCGACGGCAACATCGCATTCGTTTCCTTGGTAGGCTCCAGCGGCGAAGACGCGCTGTTCCTCTACTCGAACGGAACGCTTCGATGCCTTGCGAAATCGGGCGGCACGACCAACGAGGGCGATCGGATCGCGGTGGTGAGTTTCGGAAGCCTGCAGATGGGTGAAAGCGGCGTGGTTGTCTTTACCGGATGGCTCAAATCGCCGCATCCCAGCGCCCGCAAGCGTCATCTGCAGGCGCTGATGATGGCTTCGGCCGAGGGAGGCGTAAGCGAACTGGCGGTCGAGGGGCGTTACGGACCCAATCGCACCCGCTATGAAGTTCCGTTCGGCCTTCCCGCCGCCCTGCCCTCGCCCGAGGGTACGATGGTCGCATTCACGGCAAAGACTCCGAGCGGCGCGGCGCTCTTCTTGTACGACGGAAGCGGCATGAGACGCGTGCTGCCGACCGGCACCGACAGTCCGCTCGGCCCGGTTTCCTACCTCTCGCCGGGACGGCCCGGACTGATGGCCGACGGGACCACGGCGGTGCTCGCGGCGTGCGCGAGAATCCCCGTGATTTTCCGCCTCGAACGCGGACGGATGAATCTCAGGCTCAAGCGCGGGCAAATCACTCCGCTCGGCGCGATAATCGAGTCGCTCGGAGATCCGGTGCTGACGGCCTCGGGCGCGATGTTCGTCGGGGCGACCGATTCCGACGGCAATGAGCGGTTGTACGTGCTCAACCGCGACGACGCGTTCTTCGAGATCGGAGCACCGGGAATTCTGTACCGGGTCGCTTTCAATCCCAACGCCACGCATCGCATCTTCACCGGCACTCTAAGCGTCAACGAGCGCGGCGACTTCACTTACCTCGGCACCAGGTAGCTTGCGCGGCTGGAAACCCACGCCGGCAGTTGGTAAACGATGCATGGCGCGGGCGCATGCGTTCGCGACTTCACCTCCGGGACGTAATGCGATGGCCTCCGCGAACAAGTTCCTCACTCTCAACACCCGACTTTACGATTACGTGGTCGCCCATGGGCACAACGCCGATCCACTGCTCCGGGAACTCGCCGAGGAAACTTCGAAACTCGGACCGCTCTCTACGATGCAGATAGCGCCCGAGCAAGGCACTTTCATGGGACTGCTCGCCCGCGTGATCGGCGCCCGCTCCGCAATCGAGGTCGGCACCTTCACCGGCTACAGCTCGATATGCGTCGCGCGCGCACTGCCGCCCGAGGGCCGGATGCTTTGCCTGGACATGAGCGACGAGTGGACCTCGATCGCGCGTCGCTACTGGGAACGCGCCGGCCTTGCCGGCAAGATAACGCTCAAGCTCGGTCCTGCGGCCGAAACGCTCGGCGCGATCCCCGCCGCTGAGACCTTCGACTTCGCGTTTATCGACGCCGACAAGGAAAATTATCGGCTCTACTACGAGGAAATCCTGAAGCGGCTTCGGCGCGACGGCCTCATCCTGATCGACAACGTGCTCTGGAACGGGCAGGTCGTCGATGAAAACGACCAAACGTCGAGCACGCGCGCGATTCGCGAACTCAACGACTTCATCGCCCGCGACGAGCGGGTTGACGCCGTGCTGCTCCCGGTCGCCGACGGGCTGACGCTCGCGCGCAAGAAGTAGCCCGGCCGGCCCGCGCGCGAAGCGCGCGGCGCCGCGTCGCGCCCTCGCGCCGGGCTGCACGCCCGCGCGGGCTGCGGCTTGCAATCCGCAAGCCGCAGTTGAAATCGTCATCAATTCGTAGTCGCGCTCGACGCTGGACCGCGTATGTGCCGCTCGACATGGAGCAGCGGCGCAATCGGAGCTTCGGATTGCTGATGATCCGCCGTCCGAAGTTCCCGGGCCTGCTCGCGATAGCGTGGCCCGTGATCAGGTATTTCGCGCAATCGGTATTCGCCCAGGACAAGATGGCGGTCGAGGCCGAGCAGCGCGCATGGGAAGCGCAAGGCGCCGATTGTAATCGCGAGATTTCGCCGGTGCTGCTCGAATTGCGCAAGGTGCTGGCGCGATGCGGCGTGCGGCGGCGCGCTCCTGGCGTGACGGCCGTCGGCGCCGCGGGCGGTGCGTCGGAACGCTCGCTCAGCTACGGCGGCTGAGCAAAAAGCGCTCGCAGAACTTGCGGTACGCGAGCACGTTCGCATCCTCGGCCGTGTACCGGGGCGCGACCGTCAAGTCGAGGTTCTCCCAAACCGGCCGGTCCTGCTCGAGTCCCATACTCTCGAATTGCAGGAGCATGTCGGCCATCTCCTTCGGCGGCTCGGAGCCGTCGGGCAGAAGCGGCAACGCGATCGAGAGCCGCACGGTCGAGGTTCCGTCGAGCATCGGTGTTAGTGCCGGTGCAAAACTGACCCAGGGTCTGAAGTGAACCCCTGAGGCTGGACAGGTAGAAGCGGCTCGATTGGACCAGGTCGCAGGGCATTTCTATTTCTGATTCTCTGACTTGGTAAAGAGCTTTCCGGCTCCACCCTTCACCGTCGCTGAGGGTGGAGCGGAAAGCGATATAGATTCCGGATTCTCGGTCGGCGCGCAGTGCGGCGGGCCGGCCAGCATTCCTGATGCTGGCCCAGCGGTGCACGCGGCGGCCGAGCTCCATTGGTGTTCGAATTGTACAGGTGCCACGTATCCCAGCGCCGAATGCAGCCTGCGCGTGTTGTACACCTCGTCGATGAAACGGGGGAGTCGCTCGATCACGTCGGCGAAGGTGCGATAGTCGCTCAAGTAGACTTCCTCACACTTGAGCGTTTTCATGAAGCTTTCCGCTTTTGCGTTGTCGTAGGGATTACCTCGGCGGCTCATCGAGCCTCGGAGACCATGGTCCTTCAGCGCCTGACGGTAGGCTTCCGACGCGTATTGCCCGCCGCGGTCTGAGTGATGGATGCAGCCGGGCGGAGGCTGGCGTGCTTCAATCGCGGCCCGCAACGCCGCCAGCGCCAACCGCGTATCGATGCGCCGCGATATCGCGTAGCCCACCACCCGGCGCGACCAGGCGTCGAGGATCACAGCGACATAGACGAAGCCGGCTGCGATCGCGACGTAAGTCAGATCGGATACCCACATTTGGTTGGGTCCGGCCGGGATGAAGCTCTCCGCCAGGTTCGGAAAGATCGGGCTTTCATGATCACTCTGGGTAGTGCGCACGAATCGCCGTAAAGGCCGCACCTGAAGCCCGCCTTCGCGCATGATACGCGCCACCGCCTTGTGATTGATGTGCATGCCCTCGGCCCGCAGCTGGTGAGTCATGCGCCGATAGCCGTAGCGCGGAAACTCCACGCTGAGCTCAGCGATCCGCTGATGCAGGACTATTCTCTCCGCCGCGGAGCGGCGGCTGCGATAATAATAGGTCGAGCGCGCCAGCTTCATGACTCGGCATCCTCTCGCGATGGAGATGGCCGGGGCCCACTCACGATTGAGGAACTCTCGCCGCTCGGCTGGCGTGCCCAGCGCGCGCTTTTTTTAAGGAGATCGACCTCCATCGTCAGCTGGCCGACCTTGCGCTCCAGCTCGGCGATCTTGGTCTCATACTCCGCGATGCGGGTGGCGTCCGCCACTTCATCGTTGAGTTGACCCGCCTCGTACTTCTGGATCCACAGCCGAATCAGATGCCGTGAAAGATTGTGCTCGCGCGCGAGTCCGCGCAGTTCCGCGCGCCCCTCCAGAAAGTCGAGCACCACCTGTCGTTTGAACTCGAAGCTGAAGCTCCGGTGTCTCGCCATGGCCTATCCTCCGATAAGCCCGGCTCCCCGGTCCAATCCATCCGCGCTCAACTGTCCAGTTTTTGGGGTTCACTCCAATCAGGACTCAATTCCGTCCCAATTCGGTCCCAATTCGGTCCCAACCGGGACCTGATCGGGACCTGACTGGGCCTTGTTCGGGACCGATCTGGGACTCGATTAGGTCCCAACTCGGACCTAATAAGGTTCTGATCGAGGCCCGGTCCGGGCCCGTTTTGAGTCTTTATCAGGACCTGCTCAGGCCACGCGGACGATGAGAAGAGCGCGCTGTCCAAGCCCGTCGGGCGGCATCGCGGGAAACCAGCCCCTGGATCATCGCTTGACACGAAAGCCGCGTCGAAAGCCTAAGGCTATCGGAGATGCCGAAGGCTTCGCACGAAAGCGAGTAGTCGAACCTTTTCCGCATACCCTGCCGGGTTTAGGCTACGGCGAGCCAGAAGGTGGAATCGCCATGGCCGAGCTTTCGGTTCCATGGGCCAAGTGGAGAGCGGCCGACCACTATCGCAACCAGCGTGCTTATCAGCCGCAACTACTGGGTCGACCCCAAATCGGGCATCCCTTACCCCGTCGAGGTTCGGGTCCCGCAGACCGATCTCGCGATCGACGGCACTCTGCGTCATCTGCCGGTGATGCCGATCGGCGCGTCGCATCCCCTGATTTCCGACGTGGCCACCGTGTCGCCCGGGCGGACGATGGGCGAGATCGACCATCTGAACAATCAGCGCAGCCTTAACGTCACGGCCAATATCAGCGGCGACGATTACGGCCGGGCCGCGGACGATATCGAGCGCGCGATCGCCTCGCTCGGCGCGCCGCCACGAGGCGTGACAGTCGAAAACCGCGGTC
>JAKAVC010000169.1 GCA_021817345.1 Deltaproteobacteria bacterium
GCCGAGCTTGTCGGAGCCGCGCGGACGCACCGACACGTTGACGTCGCATCGCATGCTCCCCTCCTCCATCCGGGCGTCCGAGATGTCGGCGTAGCGCAGGATCGCGTGGAGCGCGCGCAGGTATGCGCCGGCCTCTTCGGCGCTTCGGATGTCGGGCTCGCTGACGATTTCGGCAAGCGGCACGCCCGAGCGGTTGAAATCGACCAGCGAGCCGTCGGCCTCGTGGATATTCTTGCCGGCGTCTTCTTCGAGATGGATTCGGACCAGGCGGATGCGCCGCGGCTCCTCGCCGTCTTTCGGGGGAAGCTCGATATAGCCGCCCTTGCAGACGGGGGTTTCGTACTGGCTTATTTGGTAGCCCTTGGGCAGGTCGGGATAGAAATAGCTCTTGCGGTCGAAGATGGAGTGCGGGGCGATTTCCGAGTGCGCGGCGATTCCCGCCCGCACCACCAGTTCGACCGCCTGGCGGTTGAGCACCGGCAGCACGCCGGGCATCCCCATGCACACGGGGCATACGTTGCCGTTGGGCTCGGCGCCGAACGCCGTCGAGCATCCGCAGAACAGCTTCGAGCGGGTCAGAAGCTGGGCGTGGACTTCAAGTCCGATTACCGCTTCGTACTTTTCCAGACCGGTCGCCATCTCACTCACACCTTCGCCGGCCGCCCTTTTCCCGTGCGCGAGCGTTCATACGCGTCGCCCACGCGGAACAGCGTTTCCTCGCTGAAAGCCGGCCCGATAATCTGCATCCCAATAGGAAGCCCGCCGCCGTCATAGCCGCACGGAACCGACATCGCGGGCAGCCCCGCGAGATTCACGGAAATCGTGAAAATGTCCGACAGATACATCGTGAGCGGGTCTTCGGTCTTCTCGCCGAGGCGGAACGCGGTGGTCGGCGCGACCGGGGCGACGATCACGTCCGAGCTCGCGAAGGCGCGCTCGAAGTCGCGGCGAATCAGGGTGCGGACTTTCTGCGCCTTCAGATAATAGGCGTCGTAGTAGCCCGCCGAGAGCGCGAACGTGCCGAGCATTATCCGGCGCTTGACCTCGGCGCCGAAGCCGCGGGCGCGCGAGCGATTGTAGAGATCTTCCGTGTTGTCGGCCTCGGCGCGAAAGCCGTAACGGATACCGTCGTAGCGCGCGAGATTGGCGCTCGCCTCGGCCGTCGCGACCAGGTAGTAGCACGCGACCGCGTAAGGCGTATGGGGCAGCGAGATATCGACCAGGCGCGCTCCGATCGATTCGTACTGCCTGAGCGCGTCGCGCACCGCGCGTTCGACGTCGGGCGCCATCCCCTCGACGAAAAATTCCTTCGGCACGCCGATTCTAAGCCCGTGCACTTCGCCGATAAGCGCCTTTTCGTAATCGGGCACCGGGCGCGCCGAGCAGGTCGAATCGCGGGGGTCGACTCCCGCAAGCGCGCGCAGCAGGAGCGCCGCGTCGCGCACGGTCTTGGCGAACGGTCCCACCTGGTCGAGCGACGAGGCGTAGGCGATCACGCCGTAGCGGCTCACGCGGCTGTAAGTCGGTTTGATCCCGACCACGCCGCAGAACGACGCGGGCTCGCGAATCGACCCGCCCGTATCGGTGCCGAGCGCGGCCAGGCATTCGTCGGCGGCGACCGCGGCGGCCGAGCCGCCTGACGAACCGCCGGCGACGCGCTCGAGGTCATAGGGGTTGCGCGTCGGGCCGAAGGCGGAGTTCTCCGTGGACGAGCCCATCGCGAACTCGTCCATGTTGGTCTTGCCGAGGAAGACCGCGCCCTCTTCGCGCAGTTTCGCAACAACCGTGGCGTCGAACGGCGGAACGAAGTTGTCCAGGATCTTCGAGGCGCAAGTGGTGCGCACGCCGCGCGTGCAATAGATATCCTTGAGCGCGATCGGGATTCCGCACATCGGGGGCGCGCCGTCACCCGAAGCGAGACGGCGGTCGGCGGCGTCGGCCTGCTCGAGCGCCTCGCGCTCGCAGACCGTTATGAAGGCGTTAAGCCGGGGTTCCACCTCGGCGATACGGTCGAGGCAGGCGCGGGTGATTTCACGCGAGGAGACCTCGCGCTTTCGCAGCAGGTCGCGCGCTTCGCAGACGCTTAGCTTGTGTAGTTCTGATGCCATTCGCTGGTCTTTTCGCAGGCGGACCGCGGGTCCGAGGCGGCGGTCAGGTTGTCGGGTCCATCGGGCGGCCGTTTACTCGATAATCCGCGGAACCTTGAAAAATTTACCCTGGCGCGCCGGCGCATTGGCGAGCATCTCCTCGGGCACCGGACGATTGCTCACCACGTCGTCGCGCATCGGAGTTCCCGCCTCGCCGACCTGCGCGGTCGGGGCGATATCGCGGGTGTCGAGCTCGTTAAGCTTGTCAACGTACTCAAGGATGCTGCTCATGTCGGCCTGAAGCCGGGTTTCATCCTCGGCACTGAGTTCGAGCCGCGCAAGACGTGCGACGTGGCGCACCTGCTCCAGAGTTATCTTTTTCTCGGCCATCGGCAGAGAATCCTAACATCATGCGCGGGCCAAGTCAGTCGGCGGGACGGCGGGCTCGCACGCTTGCCAGCAGATGTGACGACATCTACGTTGATGCTGGAAGATGCGCGAAAAGCGGGGACGCAATCTGCCTAGGGAGGGTTCCGGCGCAAGTATCGGATGGCTGGGCAGACTGGTTGCGCTGGCGCGGCGATGGGCGGCTCGGCGGCCTTTATCGTTCGGGCGCAGAAGCGAGCGCCTCGCGGCGCGACACCTTCGATGGCGCGGGTATCGGGTGATCGCGCGCAACTTTCGCGCGGCCGGAGCTGAAATCGACCTGGTCGCGATGGACGGCGGCACGCTGGTGTTCGTCGAAGTCAAGGCGCGACGAGGCAATATTGCCGGCGCGCCGGCGGACGCGGTCGACGAAGCCAAGCGCAGGAGAATCCGTCGCGCGGCGCGAATTTTCGCGGTCCGTTATCGCGCGGACAATTGTCCGATACGCTTCGACGTGGTCGCGATAAGCGGCGACGGCCCGAGCCGCAAATTCGAAATACTTAGGAACGCATTCTGAATGCTCGACATAAAACTTATTCGTGAGCAGCCCGACTTCGTAAAAACCAAGATTGCGCAGACCGGCGCGGATCCCGCCGATATCGACCGCGTGCTGGAGGCCGACGCGCGCCGGCGCCGCCTTCAGCATGAGCTCGACGAGATGCGCGCGCGGCGCACGCGCGAATCGAAGGAGCTGGCCAAGGCAAGCCCCGAGGAACGCGACCGCAAGCGTGCCGAGATGCGCGAGCTGGGAGAAAAAATCGCGGCGGGCGAGCGCGATTTGACGGCGCTCGAGGAGGAAAACACAAGGCTGCTCCTGATGCTGCCGAATCTGCCGCGCGACTGGGTCCCGATCGGCAAGGACGAGAGCGAAAACCGAATCGTCCGCAGCGAAGGCTCGGCGCGCAAGTTCTCCTTCGAGCCGAAACCGCATTGGGAGCTTGGCGAACGGCTCGGGATAATCGATTTCGAGCGCGGCGTGAAGCTCTCCGGCTCGCGGTTTCATTTCCTGGTCGGGGCCGGAGCGCGCCTGGAGCGGGCGCTTATCACCTGGATGCTCGATCTCAAGACCAGGGAGCAGGGTTACCTCGAATTCGCACCGCCCCTGATGGTGAACACGCCGACGGTTATCGGCAGCGCCCATCTGCCGAAGTTCGAGGACACGATGTATCGCGATATCGAGGAGGACTTCTGGTTCATCCCGACCGCCGAAGTCCCGCTGACCAACTTCTATGCGCGCGAAATCCTCGACGCCGAACGCCTGCCGATCTACATGACCGCCTACACGCCGTGTTTCCGGCGCGAAAAGATGTCCGCCGGGCGCGACGTGCGCGGCATCAAGCGCGGCCATCAGTTCGACAAGGTCGAGATGGTCAAGGTGGTGCATCCGGCGACCTCGGACGAGGAACTGGACAAGCTGGTCGAGGACGCGTGCGAGGTATGCCGACGGCTGAAAATCCCGTTCCGGGTCGTCCAGATGTGCACGGGGGATCTCGGTTTCGCGGCGGCTGGCAAGTACGACGTCGAGATGTGGGCGCCGGGCGTCGGCGAATGGCTGGAAGTAAGCTCATGCTCGAATTGCTGGGACTTCCAGGCGCGCCGCGCGCAGATCCGCTTCCGCGAAAAAGGCGGCAAGCCGGAACTGGTCCACACGCTCAACGGTTCGGGACTCGGGCTTCCGCGCACGCTTATTGCCGTGCTCGAAAACTATCAGAATGAGGACGGCAGCGTCACGATTCCCGAAGTGCTGCGCCCATACATGGGCGGAGCGGAGAAAATCACGGGCGCGTGAGGGATTTCTCTTCGTCGGCATCCGCAATCGCGGTTTTTTAAACCGTGGTTTTTGCCTTTGTAACATTCCCGTAACAATCCGTGTGTAAAATAGAGACGGAGTGGTGGGTAAGCCGCCTTTTCGGAACCTCTAGGTGAAAGAGTCCGTGTCGTGGAAAAACCCGGGAAGCCTCATGACGGCCGATTCGGCGAAATTTACGGTCGCCCAGGCGGTGTCGAGCGGTCCGACGCTCACCGTCCGCGTCACTGGGTGGCAACGCCGTTGTGCGAGCGCGTTTCCTTTGTCACCACCCCTGGTTTTCGCACCCGTGATAGCGGGCGCTTCTCTTTGCGCATGCGGTGGAACTGATAGGTTCTTGGGCGCCCGGTGTGAGGGCGAAAGCGCCGCGCTGACCCATGGCTGACAAGCTGCTGACCCGTCATCTGAGCGCCTACTTCGGCAAGGTGCGGGCATTGAACGACATCAACATGGCCTTTCCGGAGAACCGGATCACCGCGATCATCGGCCCCTCGGGATGCGGCAAGTCAACGCTAGTACGATGCCTCAACCGGATGCACGAGGTGGTGCCCGGCGCGCGGACCGAAGGCGAGGTAATCCTGGACGGCGAGAATATCTACGACCCCTCGGTCGATCCGGTCGGTGTCAGGCGGCGGGTCGGGATGGTGTTTCAGAAGCCGACCCCGTTTCCGACCATGTCGATCGAGGAGAACGTCGCCGCGGGGCTCAAGCTCAACAACGTGGCGCTGAGCCGCGCCGAACGCGCCCGGATCGTCGAACGAAGCCTCAGGCACGCCGCGCTATGGGACGAAGTCAAAGACCGGCTGAATCGGCCCGGTATCAGTCTATCGGGCGGCCAGCAGCAGCGTCTATGCGTGGCGAGGGCGCTTGCGGTGGAACCCGAAGTTCTCCTGATGGACGAGCCGTGCTCGGCGCTCGATCCGATCTCGACCGCGCGAATCGAGGAGCTATTACTCGAACTCAAGGAGAATTACACTATAGTTATCGTGACGCATAATATGCAGCAGGCGGCGCGCACCTCGGACCTAACGGCATTCCTGAACGCGGGAGACCTGATCGAATTCGGGGAGACCAGGCAAATCTTCACCAACCCAGGCCGCCGGGAAACCGAAGACTACATAACCGGGCGTTTTGGATAAGCCGCCTTCGGGGGAGAACTCGAAATGGACACCTCGCAACTGCTCCATACCAATAAACAATACGAGGAGGAGTTGCGCGGCCTTCGTGCCGGCCTTCTCAAGATGGGCGGCCTTGTCGAACGGCAAATCGCCGACGCGATGGAAGCGCTCGTCAAGCGCGACACGCCGCTCGCCCGCCAAGTCATTACGCAGGACGAGGAAGTGAACCGTCTCGACCTCGAAACCGACGAGACCTGCATCCGGCTCCTCGCGCTCCATCAGCCGGCGGGCAGCGACCTGCGCTTCATCACCACCGGACTCAAGATCACGACCGACCTCGAGCGTATCGGCGACAACGCCGTGAATATTGCCGAGCGGGTGATCGAACTCAACGAAGAGCCGCAGCTCAAGCCCTATATCGACCTGCCACGCATGTCCGAGATCGCGCAATCGATGGTCAAGGACAGCATCGACGCCTTCATGCGCGCCGACACCGCTCTCGCCGACGAGGTTATCGCGCGCGACGACGAGGTCGACGGCCTGAATCATCAGGTCTATCGCGAACTCTTGAGCTACATGGCCGAGGACCCGCATACGATCCGCCGAGCCACCCGGATCCTGTTCATCTCAAAGTACCTGGAGCGCATCGCCGACCACGCGACGAACATCGCCGAGATGGTTGCCTTCATGGTCAAAGGCAAAATTATCCGCCACATGGACAAGAAAAAGGAATGAGCCTCGCCCAGGAACAGCCAGAACGCGGTCCGCGCCAGAAAATCCTCGTCGTCGAGGATGAATCCGATATCCGTGAACTGATCCGCTACAACCTCGAGCAGGAGGGCTTCGCGGTCGAGGAAGCCGCCAGCGGCAGCGAGGCGCTCGAACGCATCAAGCGCCGCGCGCCCGACCTGATGGTGCTCGACCTGATGCTGCCCGGCGCTCCGGGACTCGAGGTGTGCCGGATGGTCCGCGCCGAGAAGGCCACTCGTGCGCTTCCGATCCTGATCGTCACCGCAAAGGGGACCGAAGTGGATCGCGTGCTAGGACTCGAGATGGGCGCCGACGATTATGTGGTCAAGCCCTTCAGCCCGCGTGAACTGGTCGCGCGCGTCAAGGCGCTGCTCAGGCGCGCGGGCGCCCGCGGCGAGTCACAGCGGGCGGGCAGCTACGAGCGCGGCAGGCTCCGGATCGATTACGACACCTACCAGGTCTTCGTCGACGGCAAGCGGATCGATCTCGCGCTTCGCGAGTTCGAACTGCTGCGCTTCTTCGTCGAGCATCCGCTGCGCGTGTACACGCGCGAGCAACTGCTTGACATGGTGTGGGGACGCGATACGTTCGTGGAACCGCGCACGGTCGACGTGCACGTCCGGCGCCTGCGCCAGCATCTGGAGCGCGACGACGCCAGGCCCGAGCTCATCCTGACGGTGCGCAGCGTTGGATACCGGTTCAATCCGGAGGCGCTTGACTAAATCACCCAACTGGAAGATGGCGGCCGCGGTCGCCGCGGGATTCATTCCGCCCGCGCTCGTGCTCATCATCCTGGCCGCCACCGAGGCGGTTTCGATCGCCTGGGTGGTGGCCGCGCTGGTGCTGGGAGCGGTGGCCGCCGGATGGTCCACGCTGGCCGTTGCGCGCGTATGGGCCAGCCGCGCCGAACGGATCGAGACGGTCGCCGCCTCGCTCGAAAAGCACGAGCCGCCGCCTCATCTGATTCCCGACGAGCGCGACGCGATGGGCCGCGCCGAGCGCCGATTGCTCGACGCCGCCGACGCCGTCGCGGACGAGATCGAGTCGCTCGCCGAGCAGCGCGACGAGTTCGAGGCGATTCTCCGCGGCATGACCGAAGCGGTGGTCGTCACAGGCTCGCGGGGCGAGGTGGTGCTGCTCAACGCGCCGGCGCGCCGGATGTTCGCGCTCAGTCCCGACGCGAATTACAACGGCCGCGATTTCGTCGAGCTATGCCGCGACCCGCGGCTGCAGGAATTCGTCGCGCGCGCGACGGCCTCGGGCGGCGGACAGGTTACCAGCGCGGAAATCGCGCTGCAGACGCCGGCGCCGCGCCACGTCTCGGCCAGCGGCGCTCCGGTGCGTCGCCGTTCCGGCGCGGGCGGCGCCGCCTGGGTTTTCGTCTTCCACGACATCACCCAGCTCAAATCCTACGAAACCCAGCGCGCCGACTTCGTCGCCAACCTGACGCACGAAATCCGCACGCCGCTCTCCGCGCTCTACGGTTACGCCGAGACGCTGATTCGCGGCGTGGACGATCCCGAGACCGCGCGCCGCTTCCTCGGGATAATCGAGCATCAGGCGCGCCGCCTCTCGCGCCTGATCGACGACCTGATCTCGCTGTCCGACCTCGAACGCGGGCTCATGCCGCTCAAGCTCGACGATCTGGACGCGGGCACCGTCCTGAAGGACGCCGAGGAACTGATGCGCGAGCAGGCGCGGCGCGAGGGTGTGGAACTTCCGCTCGATTGCCCCGGGAACCTGCCGCTCATCCGCGGCGACCGCGACCGGCTGCATCAGGTGATGGTCAATCTGCTCGACAACGCTATCAAGTACACGCCACGCGGCGGAAGCGTCGTCGTCTCGGCGCGCGCCGCCACCTCGGCGCCGCCCGAATCACGCCCGGGCGTGGAGCTTATCGTGAGCGACACCGGCGAGGGCATTCCCGCGGCCGATATCCCGCGTCTTACCGAGCGCTTCTATCGGGTCGATCGCGCGCGCTCGCGCGAGCTTGGGGGCACCGGGCTCGGACTGGCGATCGTCAAGCATATCGTCCAGCTTCACGGCGGTTCGCTTCGGATCGAGAGCAGGCTGCGCGAGGGAACCACGGTCACAGTCTGGATTCCCGCGGCTGCCGCGTCGGTCCCATCAGCCGCCACCGGAACCTCAGGCAGCTAGCGTGGTGTTTCGCAGACAAGTTCATGGGATGTCGCTCGGTGGAACGAGATTCTTCGCTTCGCTCAGAATGACAGGTGCGCGCACTGCTGTTGGTCATTCTGAGCGAAGGCTGCCGAAGCGAAGAATCTCATGCCACGGGCGTCCGCGGTAAAATTACTAAGGGGACGCCACACTAGTGTCCTGTCTCGCAAATATCTATAGAGGCACAAGCCGAAGTGTGCCTGAAAAGCGCGGAATCTGTGCACTAATCGTCAGTTCAACGGCAGGGCGAGTGCTGCACTTATTTAGAAGACGCTACACTAGAAGCGGTCTCAAAAATGGTTTGGTCGAGGTTCTTGGGGTATTTTGAGCCGTGGGCGGACGACCCGCGGCGGAGGTGGGAGTGGGGTGGAGCTTGCCGAGGAACAGTGGGAGGTGGTGCGGGGACTGATTCCCGAGCCGCCGCGGCGCGCCGACGGGCGTGGCCGACCGTGGCGCGATAGCAGAGAGGTG
>JAKAVC010000063.1 GCA_021817345.1 Deltaproteobacteria bacterium
CTCGGCAAGCTCCACCCCACTCCCACCTCCGCCGCGGGTCGTCCGCCCACGGCTCAAAATACCCCAAGAACCTCGACCAAACCATTTTTGAGACCGCTTCTAGAGTGTTGTTCCTGAAGTATCTTCAGGAGTTGGTCCGGCGAGCAGGATGGCGACAAAGACCCGCCACGTGGAAGTGGGCAAAGGGGCTCGCAACGGGTTGGCGGCTTGGTTGCGGTCCCCGGCTATCGCTCGAAGCGCGGGCCCAGAGCGTGCCCGGTAGCGCGGAGGGCCACCGCGTCCGCCTTCGCACGGTTACGGTGGACGACTTGCCGGCGTTGGGCCTTCAGTCTTCTCCTCTCCCCAAAGCCCTCTTCCAAACCGGGTCAACTCCACCCCTCTTGGGCGCGTTTTCTGAACAGGGCTGCTATTAAGCTTCCCGGGGATGCACCGGCTTCGCAGGCTGTGCCGTTTCCGGTAGGCTTGATAACCGTCTCCGCATCAGGTTTGCCATGCGGGTCAGGGACTGCCGTGAATCAGGACGAAGCCAGGGAGCGCGCCAAGACTCTGAGCAACGGCGCGGTTGAAGTGATCTCGACCGGCGAGCTTGCCGAAAAGCTGATGCTCGCCCGGCCACTTCGCATAAAGCTCGGGATGGATCCGACCGCGCCGGACCTGCATCTCGGCCACACCGTCGTGCTGAAGAAGCTGCGCGACTTCCAACGCGCCGGGCATACGGTCATCTTCCTGGTGGGCGACTTCACCGCGATGATCGGGGACCCGACCGGACGCTCGGAGACCCGAAAGCCCCTGTCGCGCTCTGAAATCGCGGCCAATGCCGAAACCTATCGCGGCCAGGCGTTCAAAATCCTCGATCCAGAGCGCACCGAGGTCCGCTTCAACAGCGAATGGATGGACCAGATGGGCATCGCCCGGCTTATCGAAGTCGCGGCGCATCTTAGTGTCGCTCGTCTGCTCGAACGCGACGATTTCGAAAAACGCCTCGCACGCGAAGAGCCTCTCTTCCTGCACGAACTCCTCTATCCGCTCATTCAGGGTTACGATTCCGTCGCCCTTCAAGCCGATCTGGAAATCGGCGGCACCGATCAGAAGTTCAACATGCTGGTCGGACGCGAACTGCAGCGCGCCTTCGGCCAATCTCCGCAGGTGGTCGTCACGATGCCGCTTATCGAGGGGCTCGACGGCGTGCGCAAGATGTCGAAATCGCTAGGAAACGCCGTCGGGATCACGGAACCGCCCGAGGAAATGTTCGGCAAGCTCATGTCGGTGTCGGATCCGCTGATGGTGCGCTATTACCGGATGCTCGCCGGGGTGTCGGAGGCGGAAATCGCCGCGATCGAATCCGGCGCGACGCATCCGATGGAAGCCAAGAAGCGCCTCGCCACGTTGATCGTCGAGGAATATCACGGCACCGCAGCCGCACGCGCCGCACGGGAGTATTTTGAGACCAAATTCCAGCGCCACGAAGTGCCGGGCAACGCGCCCGTCTATCGCATTTCGGAGCCGCTCTGGATCTGCGAGCTGATGAAGCAGCTTCGCTTCGCCTCGTCAACCAGCGAGGCGCGCAGGTTGATCGCCCAAGGCGCGGTCAGGGTGGATGGCCGGGTCGTGACCGACGTGCAGTTCCGCTTCGCTCCCGGCGAGCACGGCGTGCTCGAAGTCGGCAAGCGCCGCGTCGCGCGTATCGAACGCTGATCCGCGCGCGTCGCTGGCGCACCCTCGCTCGGGTAGCCGGCCGCCCGCGACCGCGGAATACACACGCGCCAGGCGTTCGGTGCCTGCAGATGCGATTTTAGTCGCCGCGCCGGCCATGCTTGCCATTGAAATAGAAAGTGACGGTGAAGATGGGGCCAAGGGTCTGCGGAAAATCCCACTCATACGCTGGCAAGACCGCGCCCAAACCCCAGGTCGTCTCGAAAGAGGGCGTATTGGGCCAGGTGAACTCGATTGTCGGCGAAGCCCACAGATACGACCATGCCGGCGCGTTCGCCCGGCCGAAAAAAAGACTGTTCCGGCTCTGCGATTGACCAGCCATCTCGAGCACGTACCCGAATCCGTATTCACTGTTAATTACGTGCTCGAACGCAAACGCGTAGTAAAGCAGGTTACCGTCGGTCATATGTAGCGACTTTCCAAACGGCACCTGGGTCAGGCCGTTGTTGAATTGATAACCGCCATGCACTTCGGTCGGGAACTGGACGATTTCGTCGAATTCGCCATACAACTCGAACGGTTTGAAACGCTTGCGCACAAGCAGACCGATACCCTGGTTCCACGTGCCATTGCCGAATTGATCGGTGTTGTAGGCGCTCGGGCTCAGATGCTGGTAGTTGCCGGTCGGAATCCAGGTGATCGTCTTGATCGATAGCGACGGCAGGGCCCACAAGTGGTAGGTGTCAGCGTCGTTGGTGAGTCCGTATTTCAGTTCAAAATGGAGATTGCCGACGCCCAGGCGGGCGGTCGATTTGCCGGGGGGCGTGGTTGGCGGCCCAGCCGTGTTGATAAGGAAGTTCGGGTAGAGATCGAGTTCCAGGTTGTATCCGATTCCAATTGCCAGCCGTTGCGGCATTGCCAGCTCCCAAGTGCCGTAACGCAGATCGTGATAACCGTAGAACCACGGTTCGATATACCAGGAACCGGCGGGCTCGACCTCGGCCGTTCCCGTAAAATTTGGGCCGCTGGTCGCCGGGCCCCAGGCTTGGGCGGCGTGCGCGCCAATCGGCATGCCGAATAGAATTTTTACGACGCATAGAGTTACGAGAATTGGCGCCTTTGAGCGGGCGCTCGTCTCTCGGCGTCCCGATGAAAAATCGAGTCGCATGGAGCAGTCTCCCTTCGGCGGAAACCATCCTGCTCCCGGGGCAGGCGAAGATCCGGCCGAACGCGCGGCGCAAAACGCGTATCGCGCTTGGCCTGCGGCTTAACGCATGATCGAGAACTTTTTGTGAAAGGGAACGATTCAGACTGCCCGCAGCGGCGGCGCGCGGGGAAGGTATGTATTGTCGTATCGCCGTGTGGTGAAAGCATGGCGCAAACGCAAAGCGCGTCGCCATGCGGATAATCGCGGGGCGCGGCGAGACTGGGGCGCCGACGCCAGGCAGCGGCGGATGTGATCGGCTGCCATCACCAGGCCGCGTTCAATGCTCGGTTGGATTCGAAAAACAGACGTCAGCGACCGGAGATGCTCGAACAACAGCGGCGCCAGGAGGGCCGGCGCGTCAAGGTGCGAAGAATCCGCTGGTGGCAGTGGATGCAGTAATAGGGATAACGCAAGCAGCGCGAGTGCCGCTTGCGTTGCGAGCCGCCGAGCAATAAGAACGATACTAGTGGGCTCCGAACGTCTGTCGTTTATCTGTATCGTTCTCACGATCTTGCTGATTGGCTGTGCGCGCCGCCCGGCTCCGATTGCGACTTACGATCGCAATCATGACGGCCGCGTCGACGAGTGGGTCTACCGCATCAGCAACTCCGAACTGGAAGAAGCTTTTGATACCAACGACGACGGCAAAGCCGACCTGATTAAAATGTACGTCAACGGGAGGCTGGTCAAGATCGAACAGGATCGAAACCACGACGGCCGCATGGATTTGGTGCAAGAGTATCACGACGGCAAGCTGTCGCGAGTTGTGCGCGATGACGACTTCGACGGCAAGCCGGAAACCGTCGAGATCTACCGCAACGGACATTTGGCGATGGTCGAGCACGATTCCACGGGCCGTGGCGTCGCGGACAGTGTCGATTACTATGAGAACGGGCGTCTGGTAAGGACGGATCACCGGCGCCCAAAAGACTGAGGCCTTAAAGCGGTCGAATCATTTGTGACAGGTGGTATTCGGTCTGACAGTGGAGCAAGGTCGCTCGGTATCAGGCTTGAGTAGTGGCTCAGACAGCCAGCGCGCCGGCGGCCGTCGTCAAGAAAAGCCCGCGTTGGATCTTGCCATAGCACCAGCGCGCCCATGAATCGGGACGTGCTTAGCCCGCGGCGAGATGGGCCTCGCTCAACGGGCCATGTCGCATGTATTGAAGCTGCGCGCATCCGTCTGTTCCGGCCCCACGCAAGGCATCCTGGTTGTCCGCTTGCCGACATCGGAGGATTTCGGATGCGCGGAATTGCGATCGCGAGAGCTTTGCCGCCGCGCGAGCGGAGCAGCGCTTCCGATTGCACGGTGCGCAAGGCTACAATTTCGCGCCAAGGCGATGGACGCACTGGCTGAAACCCTTAACTGGCTCTATTCCCTGGAAGCGCGCGGCGAGATCTACAAGCTCGAGCGGATGGAAACCGCGCTTTCGCTGATCGGCAATCCGCATCTGAGGCTCGCCGCGGTTCATATCGCGGGGACCAAGGGCAAGGGTTCGGTTGCCGCGATGCTCGACAGTTGTCTTCGCGCGGCGGGGCTCAGGACCGGCCTCTACACGAAGCCTCATCTGGTCAACCTTGCGGAGCGCACCCGGATAAACGGAGGCGAGATTCCGGTGCGGCTTCTGCTCGATTACATTCGCCGTTTGCGCGCAGTTTTCGAGGGCGCCGGCCTTGGCCTGACCTTCTTCGAATTCACCGTGGCGCTGATGTTCCTGTACTTCGCGGAGGCGGGCGTGGACGTCGCGGTGATCGAGACCGGACTTGGCGGACGGCTGGATTCGACCAACGTGGTGCGTCCGTTTCTGAGCGTGATAACGCCGATCGGCTTCGACCACATGGAATATCTCGGCTACACGATCCCGGCGATAGCCTCGGAAAAGGGCGGGATTATCAAGCCGGGAGTCCCGGTGGTAGTCGGAGCGCGCGACCCCGAGGCGCGAACCATGCTGCTTTCGATCGCGGCGCAGCGCCAGAGCGCGGTTCGGCTGATCGAGCGCGACTTCCGCTTCAGTTCGCACTCGCCGGCCCGTCGAATTGACTACCAGGGGCTCGGCCTTCGCCTAGACGACGTCGAAATCGGGCTTGCGGGGCCGTTCCAGCACGAGAATGCGGCGATTGCGCTTGCGGCGCTGGAGGCGATGAGGACGCAGGGATGGCCGATAAGCGAGCAGGCTATCCGGCTGGGAATGCGCGAGGTCTATTGGCCCGGGCGGTTCGACGTCGTATCGAGGAGCCCGCTTGTGATTATAGATTGTGCGCACAATGAACTGAGCGTTACGGCGCTTCTGGAGAGCCTCGATGTCGAATTGGGCCGTGGCGTCAAGCCAAGGCTCGTGTTCGGATGCCTGGCCGACAAGGATTGGAAGCGGATGGGGGAATTGCTCGGGCCGAGGGTCCGCGATGTGGTACTGGCGCGGGTAAAGCCGAAGCGCCCGCTTGATCCGCACAATCTCGTTCCGGTGTTCTCGCGCTACGCGCCGGCGAGGGTCGAGCCTGACGCGGTGAAGGCGATCGATCTCGTGATGAACGAAAGTGGCCGCGATGACGTGGTTCTAGTCACCGGTTCCGTGTATCTTGCCGGCGAAATCTACGGATACTTTCTGGCCCGGCAGGGTCGTACAGGACTGTTTCCTGAGGCTGAAGCGTAAATCGTTCCACTCCACCGTGGTTTGTCGTCCTTCTTCACCGGACCGATCCGTGTGATCACCGACAAGGGCATCCACGCCTCGATCACCGATTCACTCATCGTGCGCGGCCACGCGACGATGGCGCACGCGGACCGAACCCGAAGAGATCGGCTTATCAACAGCGTGGCGGCGGGCGAAGGCCGCGCGCTCATGCGTAGAGCAGAAGGATCTCGGTTCCGACCCACAGAATTACGGAAATCATTAACTGGCTGTCGGTGAGAAGCATCAACGACGGATCGCCGCCCTCATCACGCTCCTGCACCAGGTATAGATAGCGCAAAATTCCGAAGACTACGTACGGAACCGTGAGATACTGATAATGGGTGCCGAGCCTGACCTCCACCTCCTCCGACGCTGAATAGATCATGTAGCCGACCAGGGTCGCGCCCGCGACTATCGCGAGCATCTGGTCGATAAGCCGCACGCTGTACTCGCCGAGCGCCTCGCGATGCGCGCGGGCCGCTCCCGCAAGCACCGTCAGCTCATGGCGCCGACGCGACAATGCAAGGAACAAAGCCAGCACGAACGTGATGAATATCAACCAGGGCGAGACCACGACTCCGATGGCGACGCCGCCCGCAAACGCCCGCAGCACGAAGCCCAGCGCAACCGCGATCACGTCAACTATTACGACGTGCTTGGCCCATAGCGAGTACGCGAACTGAAGTCCGATATAGGCGAACGCTATCGCGATAAAGCCCCATCCGAGAGCGGCGCTGATCCCGAGCGCACCCACGCCAAGGCACGCCGCGAACGCGGCCCCTGCCGGGACCCCGATCTCGCCGCTCGCAAGCGGACGGTTGCGCTTCTCCGGATTCAGCCGATCCGCCTCGCGGTCCATGATGTCGTTGAGAACGTAAGCGAAGCTTGCGAGCGCGCAGAACCCCACGAACCCGAGCAAGGCCAGAAGCAGGTCGTGGTAGTCGAAAAGCCGCCGGCTGAAGAGGAGTGCCGCGAATACCAGCAGGTTCTTGCTCCACTGATGCGGCCGCGCAAGCCTGACCATCGGCGCGGCCAGGGCGCGGGTCTCGCTCGTCATTGCTTTCGGGGCCATCGGCATGGGAATCCTTTGTAGGTCCTTCGGGTGCGTCAGACAAGCGGGCGCCGGCGCGGTGCGACGCGCCCGATCTCAGTTGACACATTTTACTACATTATGTAGGCTTCCCCATGGGGCTGCCTGAGTCATCGTAAGTTCGGCGCAATGAGCGTAAGGCCCGCCTGGTCGCGCCGAGGGAGGACGGCATGCCGGCACAAGCGAACAACAGCGCCGCAGTTGGAATATCACCCCGCACACCGGGAAATCCGAGTCCAAAAGCATCGCGTGAGCCGAGTCTTTGCGACCTGCGCCGTCGCCTGGTGGGTCTTCGCTACGACTTCGTGCGAAGGTTCCCGGTGACACTGGTCATGGTTTGTTGCGCGTCGCTGCTCGCCTTGCGCCTGAGTCCGCGGCGGCTTGCTGCCGAGTATCCGGCGGCAGTCGCGGATTCACGCGTGGCGATGGGCGCGCTTGCCGCGAACGTGCGAGGCACGATCGGCCACGCGTACGAGCGCGTGGCGGGGATTCTCAATGCGCCGCAGGCGCCAGCGCTCAAGCCCGACTCAACGGTCGCGCTGGCAGGCGCCGCCGCCACAATGCGCTCGCATCGCGAACTCGCGCGTCGCGCTTCGCGCAGGCGGAAAATCGCCGCCGCGGAGATGCGCCGCGCCCCGGTTCACGTTCGTGTCGCGCAAGACGCTGGCGCGGCCGCGGCCACGATTGATGACACCACCTCGGTCATCGCGGACGGAGCCGCGACGAACTGGCTGATGAACAGGTTTCCGGTCGAATTCGATAACGAACTCGGTAAGGCATATTACAAGCTGCTGGACTTCACCTACGACGCGATCTCCCTCGAATGGGCGCCGGATCTTCGTGATAATATCGAGAGCTCGATGCAATCGCTGATCGATCGCTTCACCTCCGGAGACGGGTTCAGCATGAGCGACCTGGCCTCGCTGCTCAAATCGATCGCGACGAGCAACGCCTTGGTCGCGCTCGGCGCGGGCCTGATGCTGTTCACCCTGCTCGCCGGATTCTCGGCGTGGCTCAGGAGGGTGTCCAGGGCCTGAGATTGTCGCCGCCTGTCCGCCGCGGCGGTGAATAAACAACAGATCGCCGGCGCGTGCGCCGGCGATCTGTTTTGATTTCCGGTCCGCCCGGAGTTCCACGCTCATTATAGTTGCAGTCGGCCGCGTCGGCGGAGTCACGCGTTTCGCCCGGGTCTTGCGCAGCCTTCGATGGGGAAGTTATAGCCTCATCGGCGGGCCTCGCTTGGCCCGCGATCCGGGAGAAACCAGACTATGAGCAGTGCTTCCCAGGAAAAGACCGGTCCCAACGCGAGTATCGATATCGAGGGACTGCGCCGCTTCATCCGCGAGCGCAAGCTTGGCGACGCGGCGGATCTTCGCTCGGAAAACATCTCCTTCGGCCATTCCAATGAGGTCCATCTCGTCCGCTTCGAGGACAAATCGTGGGCGCTCAGGCGTCCTCCGCGCGGACCTCTGCTTCCGACCGCGCACGACGTGATGCGCGAATACCGGGTGCTCTCGGCATTACAGGATACCGCCGTTCCGGTGCCGCGCGTGTACGCCGGATGCGACGACCCGGGCTATATCGGCGCCCCGTTTTACCTGATGGAGTACATGCGCGGCGAGGTTATCAGGGCGGATGGGAAAAGCTTTGCGAACACGCCCGAGCGGCGCAAGGCGGTCAGCGAGGGGATGGTCGATCTGCTGGTTACGCTGCAGAAAGTTGACTGGCGCGCGGTCGGACTCGAAGGCTTCGGCCGTCCCGACGGTTACCTCGAACGCCAGCTCAGGCGCTGGGTCGATCAACTCGAGCGCACGGTGCCCCATACGCGCCCGCTTCCCGTGATGGACAAGGTGCGCGACTGGCTCAAGACCCATCGCCCCGAATCACCGCCGGCGACCATCGTCCACGGCGATTTCAAGCTCGACAACGTGATGTGGGCGCCCGCGGAGCCTCCGCGCGTTATCGCGGTGTTCGACTGGGAGATGTCCACTATCGGCGATCCGCTCGCGGACCTAGGCTGGATGCTTAGTTATTGGCCCGATCCGGGCGACGACCCCTCGCGCCGCGGCGTTGTAACGAATCTTGCGCCCGAACCGGGCTACTTCACGCGCAAGGAGATGCTCGATCGCTACGAAGCGAAG
>JAKAVC010000114.1 GCA_021817345.1 Deltaproteobacteria bacterium
CGCTTGAGGCCCTGTGCGCCCACCACTGGCCCGGCAACGTCCGCGAACTCGCCCACGCCATCGAGTCCTCCGTCCTGCTCGCCGACTCCGACCGTATCTCCCTCGCCGAACTCCCCGATAGCGTGTTCGACAACGGATCGGAAGCCGGCTCGAGCGAACGAGGCGGGACGATTGAGCAGGACGGAGGGGCTGACCTGCGCTGCGACGGCGAGCGGCCTTCCGGATTTTCCCTTGACGGTGCGATACGCGCCGCCTCTAAGGAAGCGCTGCTCAGGGCGCTCGACGCGACCCACGGCAACTGCCATCGCGCGGCCGACCTGCTCGGGGTTTCGCGCTACACTGTGTACCGGATGCTGGCGCGCTACGGCCTTTCGGATGCGCGCAACCGCAGCGGATGGCGCAAGAGCGGCTGAGCGGGCCAAGGCGACGCGCGCGCCCGCGTCTGACTTGAAGCCTGCGCGGCCGGTCGCACCTCGACCGGCCGTTTTTCTTTCACCCCCGTGGGAGCGGGTCTACAACGACGATGAACACCAGCCAGCCGTGCTCAAAACCACCCAAGTACAACTTCCCGCCTCGACTCTCCGGGCGTAGCCGTCTCAGACGGGATTGTTGCGGCTTCGGCCGCTCAGGCGGCGCACGAGCGCCGCGGGCAGAAAGGTCCTTGCCAGTCGCAGATAGTTCTTCACCCGCAGCGGATCGAATCTTAGCGCGCACGCAAAGGCGCGCCGCGCTTGCGCCCGGTCACCAGCCGCAAGCGCGGTCAGCCCAATATAGCCGAGGATGCTGCGCGGAGCGCGCTCTCTCCCGCTCACGTGGCGTATCGGATCCAACCCGTAACGTTCCCGCACCATCCGGCGGAAGACCTCGGCGGCTTGCTCCTGGCCGCCGGGCGGCTTCAGCGCGACGGGATAGTGCGCGAAACGCCACGCCGCGAGCCGCTCCGGCACGTAGATGAAGCCGCCCTGCTCGCGCAGCCTGAGCCACAGGTACACGTCCTCAAATGCGATCAACTCCTCGGGCCATCGGCCAGCCGCTTCGAGCGCGTCACGGCGCATCACGACGCCGCTCGGCATGATCGGCCAAAGCGCGTGCAGCATGTCGTCGAGCGTGGGAGGGCGCTTCGGGCGCGCGCCGACCAGCGAGGTATTGAGCGCGTCTCCATTGGCGTCAACGATCGCGAGATCGCAGTAGGCCATCACGCATTCCGGCGCGGCGTCGAGTTCCGCAACCATCCGCGCGAGCATCCCGGGCTCCCACCAGTCGTCGGCGTCGAGAAAGCCGAGGTACTCGCCGTCCGAGTGGGCAATCGCGAGGTTGCGCGCCGCCGAGGGACCACGATTGCGCTCTTCCACAACGGTTATCCGGTCGCAATAGCGGGCAAGAATTTCGCGGCTCCGATCGCGCGAGCCGTCGTCCACCGCGACCACTTCGAAGTCGCGAAAGGTTTGCGCGAGAACACTCTCGATCGCCCGTTCGACGGTCTTCTCGGCGTTGAAGACCGGGATTATCACCGACACGCGCGCCATCAGCGGGCGTCCCGCCGATAGTCGCGCCGGACCTCGGCGACGGCGGGGCCCGTGACTGAATGCACGGGTCCGGCTTCGCGCCGCGACTTTAGCGTCACGAAGACTCGTCCACAGGTTGATTGATACGCCATAATCCAGCCCTCGGAATGGCAGATCCGCTTGATTGAAGATCGGCGGCGGGTCGAAACCGAAATGACGCACACACCGCGCGCCATTCGAGACCTTTGTCGCGCTTCGGCTACCCCGCTGCCCGCCTGCGCCCGGAAGGTCCCTGCTTCCACGCCGACAGATCGCGGCCGATCAACTTCTCGAACGCCTCGATCTCGGGAAGAAACTCGCGCCGCAGGCGCGCGTCGATCTCCGGAGCAAGCGGCGGAAATTCTTCGCCACGACCGAAACAGAAGCGCCACACGCCAAGCAGGTCGAGCAACTCGACCGCCCGGTGCCATCGATTCAACCGCATCCAGTCGCGTGCGTTGCGCGCGTTTTGCGCAAGCCTGCGGCTTCGCGGCGCGTGCGTCACGGTGTTGACCCGCTCGGTTGCAAGCGCGCGTCCCTCCACCAGCATGCGCGGCGCGCCGATGAACTCGCACACGCGGTCCAGATACGCCTGTGGCGAGGCCACAAGGTCGTCGTACAGGCATACGAGAACCCGATCGGTGCCGAAGCTTTCCCGCCATTTCCGCAGATAATGCGTGTAGCGTGAAGATTCCTTGACCAGGCGGTTCCTCGCGATCGTCTCTTCGAAACCGACACGGGTCCAGGCGTCGCGGCGCATCACCCGATATGACGAATACAACCGTTCAACCGGATCCCGGAACGAGCAGATTATTTTCGCGTGCGGGATGTGCAGCGCGATTCGTTCGAGCGCCTGCTCGGAACTGAAGTAGTTGGGATCGATCTCGCCGACCGGAAGTTCGCTTCCGTATCCGCGAAAGAATTCCCGGTACCAGCCAATCCCGCGGGAGTAATTCTTGACAAAGAAATCCGTTTCCTTGATTCCGCGGGGAAGCCCAACGTGGCCCTGAAGCACCTCGTGAAGCCAGGTTGTGCCCGTGCGTTGGGGACCGACCGCCAGAAAGTCGGGAAGCCTGAAATCCTCACCCATCTTTGGAATTTCTGTCCTGTCTGAAGGCGCTGACGGCGCTGCGTAGTTTTGCACAAGTAAGCGAAGGATCAAACAGGCCGCTTGGCCGGCCGCATCCACCCTTGGACGGTCAGGCGAGCCGGTCCCTTCCACCCGCTCTTGCTCGTCCGGCTGAAGGAGCATTTGCGATTGAACCTCGCCCCCTCGCGCCCGCCCGGATGCCACTTTCCGCACGTACCCGCGGGGCGAGCTTCCGCTTGCCAGGTCACGAATATTAGCGAGATCGAACACCGGCGCCTGCGGCCCCGCTCCAATCGCGTTGAAGCATGGATCCGAAGCCATCCGCACTTTCGCACGCCCGCGAAACGCAGGCCTCAGCCATCACTCCGAATCCTGCCGCTGCTCAGGAGCGGGCGTCCTTTTTTTCCGCACGAACCGCGGACTTTGACTCGACAACTCGCGCCTGATTATGCGTTGTCGTGTGGCGCCACGCACATTACTACTCAGTCAATTCCCCTCTTGATTCGGTCGAACAACTGCCGCACACTCTCGCTGGTCGGGATGTACCCCCACGGCAGATGTAGGTATCGGCCTTCCGTCCCCTCAAAGCTGCTAGAGCAGACCGGCGGACGCTCATCGGAGCGCATCGCCTTAGATGGTCATCGACGAGCGCGAGAACTCTTTGTTCCGCACACTTGCCTTTTCCTGACAACCCGGCAGGCACCCGTGTCGCGCCTGTAAGTGAAACCGCTCGCTGAACAGATGGAACTCCCGGATACTCGCCGTGACGGCCAGCGGCCAACTGCGCAATCGGCGGCTTTGACCGACGGCCTCGACGAAGGCGCACGCCTGCTGCTTTATTGGCGGATAATCCGCTCGCGCCTGAACTTCCTCGGCTTGTCGGTCCTTTGCGCAACGCTCCTGACTCTTGTTTTTACTACCTGTATCGAGACGCCGCGCTACCGTGCAATTGCCGTTCTGCGCCCGGTCGATACACAGGCGGCCATCGGTCGTCTACAGGGGATGATGGGCGCGGCACCATTCGTGTCGCCTTTGCAGGAGCAGCGGACCCGCGCGAGGGCCGAGGAGTTCGTCTCGATCCTGACCAGCTACTCCTTCATGTCCAGGCTGATCTTACAATACGGCCTCGCCAGTGACCTTGAGGGAAGGCCGAGCAGGATGTGGCCGTTTCACGCCGATCGCTCTCGCTGGAATCTGTACCGCGCGATGCTCGCGCGCTTCAGCAGCCGATACGATTCGGCCAGTGGCAATCTCATGCTGTACTTCACCGATCCCAGTCCGGAGCGCGCGCGCGCCATCTTACTACTGTGCGTTCAGAGCCTGCGAAGCCGGCTTCGTCGTGTCGAGGTGCGCGACGCGCGCCTCGCCGCGGATGCGTTGAGCCGTCAGGCTCGCGCCGCCTCGGACACCTTCCTGCAGCAGCAACTTTACGGCTTCGTTGCCGCACAGGTCGAACGCGGGGATCTTGCCGATGTTGATGCGGACTTCGCCTTCAAGGTGATCCAACCGCCCGTCGTTCCCGATACTCCTTACGAGCCGCGGATTCTGTTGGATTGTGTTCTTGCCGCACTCGTGTCGGCGTTCCTTTCCACGTTAGTGGTGATCGCGGCCGACTCCCTGCGGGCGCAATAACTAATCAGGTAGGGCTGCGTACATTGTAGGTCTATTGCGTAGAGAACTTGCGATGAGATTGTCACTGGTGATCCCAACGGTCGGACGCACCGTAGAGCCGCAAAGGCTTTTCCAGTCGCTTTGCGCTCAGACCTTCACCGATTTCGAGATGATCGTGGTCGACCAGAATCGCGACCAGCGGCTAGCGGAACTGGTCGAGCGCTTTCGCAGCGTTTTTCCTGTCACTCACCTTCGGCCGGCAACGATTGGGGCTTCTCACGCCCGCAATCTCGGGCTACGTGCGGCGAGCGGAGACGTGATCACTTTTCCCGACGACGATTGCTGGTACGGCGACCGAACCCTCCTGGAACGCGTGGCGGCGACGCTGGCCGCTCGTCCGCGTCTCGCGGCGGTTACCGGTCGCGCGCTCGACGAGCACGGCCGGCCGTGCCAGTTGCGATGGCCTGCACGTTCCGCGACTCTCAATCGCCTCAACCTCTGGCGTATGGCGGTAGAGTTCACGATGTTCGTTCGCCGCGAGCTGTTCGAGGCGATTGGCGACTTCGACGAGAACCTGGGACCGCCGTGGTCCGCCGGCGAAGGCAGCGATCTCCTGATCCGCGCCTTGAATGCCGGGTTTCGAATCGAGTACGAACCTGACCTAATCGTCCAGCATCCGAATCCCGTCACCGCTTATGACGAGGGTGCCCGCCGCCGCGCCTACTGCTACTCGGTCGGTTTTGGCCGCACCCTCAGAAAGAACGGCTATCCGGTTGCAACGGTTGCGTACCATTGCGCGCGCCCGGCCGGCGCCGCGCTGGTGGCGCTGCTGCTCGGCCGGCACCGTCAGGCGAGATACTACTGGGGAGCAACTCGTGGAAAGATCCGCGGCTTCTTCCGCCCCGGTCCCGATGCGAAGCCGATGCGTGCGTTAGCGCTTTGAACTACACTCTTCTTTCCGTCTCTTTCTGTCTGCTCCTGTCCCTCGCGTATGCCGAATTCACCCGGCGCGGGACCGCCAACATTATCCTGCTCGCGCTGATTGCGGAGAGCCTGTTACTCATACAGGGTCAGGCGCTTTTCCTTCTGACGGATCTCTCGGGACGGCCTGAGATCCTTTATCCCGGACCAGAGCCGAAGATTATCAGCGTCGCCGGTTTCGCAATGGCAAATCTCTGTGTTACCGCCTCGCTCGTCATCGTCGCGGTTACCTACGCGCTCGCCCGCTCGGCCCCGGAGAGCCCAGGTCTGCGCGATTCGCGGCGCGGAGCGATCGAAACGGCGCCTTCGTATGCCGTAGCTGCGGGAGTCGTGGCGTTCGGAATCGCCGGGCTCGCGATGCTCTTCGGCGGACTGCGAGGCCTGCTGCACAACCCGGGCACGATGGTCGGCGGTCAGACGCTTGTACTGATCCTGCTCTTCTGGGGCAAGATGCCGCTTCTTCACAAGACCGCTTATCGTCGCAGACCCGCCTGGATCGATCACGCGCTCTTCCTTCTCGTCGTGTTCTTTCTGATGCTTAACTCGCGCCTTTTGGCCCTGATCGCTGTCGCCGAGTACGGGATTCTGCATCACTACCGATCCGTCTCGCGCCGCCTTGGCGCCCGCGCTATCGCGGGATGCATCACGGCGCTGGCCATTGTCTTCGTATACGGGACGTTGAGAAACTTCGCCGATCTCTTTCATACCTACGATCTCAAATTGCTGCGGCTGTATTACCTGCTTCCGCGGACGCACGCCTTGAATCCGCTGGCGCTTCTGTACGAGCAGGGAGAGTCCGGATTTTCGGGCTTCGCTGGAATTCTTTCCGCCTACTGCGCACATGGAATATCGTACGATTTTGGAGCTTCCAATCTCCAGCTTTTGCTTCACTTGCTACCGAACGCCGCGCGGTCCGGCGTTTTCGTTGGTCTTCAGCAATGGGTCGCCACCGCTTATCCATATCACGGCTCGGTGCTGCCCGGCGGATACGAAGCATCATTCGCGCACTTTGGATTCATCGGCGTATTACTGTTTTCGATAGTTTTCGGGTGGATGCCCACGATACTCCATCGGCGCCTCGCCGACCCGGGCGCGGATTCCCTTTTTTACGGGATAGTCGCGGCCAATCTGCTCACGGTATTCATTCTAGATTGGTGGGGAGTCGCATTCTTTCTTCTGGCCGATCTGGCCGTGCTGTACGCATACCGGATCACGCTCCTCATCTTCCGCCCGGTATCATTGAAATCACTGGTGACCGCTTCGCCGCGAAGAATCGCCGACATATGCGAATAGGTATCGACGCGCGCCTGGTAACCTACCGCCGCGGGATGGGAAATTACGTATACTCCTTGTTGGACAGCGTCTCGCGGATGCCCAACCGCCACGAGTTGTTCCTCTTTGTGAACGCGGCTGACGCGCGCAATCCGCAAATCCTTCCAAAAATGCCCGCAGGCTGGAAGGTAATCGCTCTGCCGGGCCGCAACTATGCCGTCCAGGAACAGATCGCACTGCCCGCTTTTGTGCTTCGGAATCGAATAGACGTCCTGCACTGCCCGGCCAACACGTTTCCCTTGTTCTTACCCGCGAAGGTGGCGCTGGTGGTGACGATTCACGACGTCATGTATCTGATGCCGCAAAAGCGTCTGGGCGGACGTTCCTCGGTCTATCAGCGGTTGGGCCGTGCGTATCGCGCACTCGTGGTTCGTCGTCTTAGGCGTCGCGCGGCTTCGCTGCTTACGGTCTCGAACCGTTCGGCTCAAGACATCGCTTCGTATCTTGGCGTTCCGCGCTCGGCGATTGCGGTGACTTACGAAGCGGCGCCGCCGCGGTTTCGGCGTATTGAGGCCGGAAGCGAGAGCGTCAATGCGGTTCGCGCACGGCGAAAACTCGAAAGCGACTTCATACTGGCACTGGGCGGAGTAGACCCTCGCAAAAACACCGACGCCGTATTGATGGCGTATTCGGCGTTTCGGCGGCGCTCCAACCTGCGCCACAAGCTCGCGATCGTGGGCCTGCCCGACGGCGCAACCGCCCGCTTCGCGCGGATTGCCGAGCGCGCCGGGCTGGCGCAGGACGTGGAGTTTCCGGGGTTCGTGTCCGAGGACGAACTGGTATCGCTCTACAACTCGGCGTCGATGTTCGTATATCCGTCGCGCTACGAGGGCTTCGGGCTCCCGGTGCTCGAAGCGATGTCGTGCGGGACGCCGGTTATCGCCTCGACCGCGGGCGCGGTGCCGGAGATGGCGGGAGACGCGGCTATCCTCGTCGATCCGGACGATACGCGGGCGCTCTCCGACGCGATGATTGCCGTGGCAAGCGATACGGCCGCGCAAAGAGCGTTGTCCGCCAGGGGTCTGCGACGGGCGAGCGAATTTTCGTGGGCGCGATGCGCCCGGGAAACAATAGAGGCATATGAGCGTAGGCGTCCCCATGAAGATTCTGTTCGTAACTGCTCGCCTGCCGTATCCGCCGATACAAGGTGACAGGCTTCGCGCCTATCATCAGATTCGGCTTCTCTCCCGACGGCACAGGATTACGCTGGTCAGCCCAATCGCTGCGGGCGAGAGGCGGCATCTCGCGCACCTGGAAGGTTTCTGCGAACGAATAATCCCCGTCGAAGTGTCGCGTGCGCGGCGGTTGGCGTCGCTTTGCAAGGCCCCGTTCAGCAGACTGCCGGCGCAGACGCTCTATTGGTTCGACGCACGGCTGGCCGATACCGTAGCCCGCGAGACGGCCGAAACTGCCTACGACCTCGCCCACGTGCAGCTCGTCCGCATGGCTCCAGTGTTCACCGCCCTCAATGTAAAGACTCGCGTAATCGATCTGATTGACGCGCTTTCCCTCAATTTCAGCCGGCGCGCCGAGCGCGAGCGTCTTGCCGTGAGGGCGCTCATGCGATGGGAAGCGCGCAAGCTCGCCCGCTACGAGCGCTCGCTCATGGCCGCATACGACCGCGTGATTGTATGCTCGCCGCTCGACCAGCGGGCGATCGGCGCGGGCGAATCGATCCACGTCGTGCCCAACGGAGTGGACACTTCCGAGTTTGCCTACCGCCAGGATCAGCGCGAGTTGAGTTCGATAGTGTTCAGCGGCCGGATGGCCTACTTTCCGAATGCCGACGGCGCGGTGTGGTTCGCAAACGAGGTTTTTCCGATTATCAAGCGCTCGCTTCCTTCGGTCCGCTTTCGGATAGTCGGCGCCGCTCCTCCGCCACGCGTCCGTCAACTCGCCGACATTTCCGGCGTCGAGATCACCGGCTACGTGCCGAGCGTTACCGAGCATCTGCAACGCGCGACGGTTGCGGTGTCGCCTCTGCTCGCCGGCTCCGGAATGCAGCTCAAGCTGCTCGAAGCGATGGCGTGCGGAACGCCGGTGGTCGCCTCCCCGCGCTCGACGGGAGGACTGGCAGCGCGGAACGGCCATCACCTGATGATCGCGGAGAGCGCTTCGTCGTTCGCGGAACAGGTCGTGCGGCTGCTTCGAGATCCCGGCCTGCGGCTCTGGATGGGGCGCAACGCCCGCCGTCTTGTCGAAGAGCGCTATTCCTGGGAGTTGTCGGTCGCGGCGCTGGAAAAGGTTTACGAGAGCGCAATCTCGGCCGAGTACCCCAAATCGGAAAGCCCCGGCGTAACACGGTGGAAAAGACGCTCCCTGCGCCGCGCTCCGACTGTCGCGGTTCCAACCGGCACGCGCCTTCCCGCACCCTGATTCAGCGTCTTCCGGAAATTCGGCGGCTGGCGACGCCGCGAAGGTACTTATCCCGTTGAGGTCGCATCATGTTTGCACCGAAAGGACTTAGCACCAAGGTCGCCCTGTTGCTGGGCGGAGACTTTATGCTCTCCGCAGCCACGGTCTACATGCTGTCGTTCGCAAACGGTCCGCTTTGCGCGGCGCTGATCCAGCCTTATCTGGTCGCACCGTCGACCGGCTTTCTTTACTTGGGCGCACTCTATTTCCAGGACCTTTACGCACTCGAACACCATCCGCGCTCAACCTATTGGATCGTGGCCTCGATCCTGGGAGCCACGGCTGAGGTCAATTTTCTTTTGCTCCTTGCGGCGCTGTCGGTTCCCGCCATGAATCTCGGAGCCTCCTTCTATGTATCGGAGATTATAGTCACTGGCGCCACTCTGGTAGCATGGCGCGTCTATGCGCACTATTTTCTTTTCAGGCGCCTTGCTATCGGCGTAATGGCGCTGGGTATCGGCGAAGCCGGCCCGATTGTGGCTGACGAAATCGCCCGCCGAGGCCATCTGGGCTACAACTTCCTCGGCTACGCCGTACTGGCCTCGGCGGACCGGACGGTCGAGCGTAGCCAGTTGCGACGCCACGATCCGGTGCCAATCCATACCGCGTCATCGGTCTTCGAGCTCGTGGCGCAGTTTCCGCTGGACATTTTGGTGGTTCTGAATCCCTGCGATTCGATTCGCGAACTGGTTCGATGCCGGATGCAGGGGATCGAGGTTCTGGATTTTCATTCTTTTTACGAACGCATCACGGGCCGATTACCGGTTTCGCTGCTCGACGAGGGATGGTTGCTGGCTTCAGGGGGCACGTTGCACTCGCGATGGCGGCGTGGGATCAAGCGCGCAATTGATCTTTTCGCGGCGGCATTGCTCGCAATTTTGGCGCTGCCGATAGCGATTGTGGCCGCAATCGCGATCAAGCTGGATTCCGAAGGGCCGATTTTGTACTCGCAGGATAGGGTCGGCCTCGACGGGAGAGTATTTCGCGTGTACAAGTTCCGCTCGATGCGTCCGGACGCGGAGCGCGAAACGGGTGCGGTGTGGGCGGTCAAGGGCGACCCGAGGGTAACCAGGGTGGGCAGGATAATCAGACGCCTGAGAATCGACGAGCTGCCCCAGCTTCTGAATGTCATCATGGGCGAAATGAGCCTCATCGGACCGCGTCCGGAGCGGCCCGAAATAGTCACCAAGATAGCCGAAGCGATGCCGCTGTACGAATATCGCCATTTCGTCAGGCCGGGACTGACCGGATGGGCACAGGTCTGTTATCCATACGGCGCGAGTATCGAGGACACCAGGCGGAAGCTCGCCTACGATCTTTACTACATAAAGAACTGGTCGCTTACCCTTGACCTGCAGATCATGCTGCAAACCTCGAAGGTCGTGCTGTTCGGACGCGGCGCTCGCTGAAGCCGCGGCGGCTGCGCCTTCGCTCGCATAATTCACCGGCGGCGCAAGTACGGCGCGGCCTCGCCAATTCTCCTTTCAGATCTCTCGCGGAGCCTATCGAGGCGCCTGTATCTCACGGCGCCGGGCACCCGAGAACCCGCCTGTCAATCCAACCTCTTTCGACCGCGATTTTCGGACCGCCATAGCGGACGCCATGTCCTGATGGCCGCCGCTTGATAAAAGTGAGGGTGCCGGACTTCAGTCGATCGGTCCGGCTCAGGCTCTTTTCTTGCTTTCCCTCGGAGGCCTTTTGAAGAAATGAGAGATTCTGTCAACCCGGTCGACCGGTTCAACCGATGGTTCGGCCGTGCCCGCGCGGCTCACGATCCGATGCTTGATATCGCAGCGCTCGCGACGGCCGGCGCCAATGGAACGCCCACCGTGCGATTCGTTCTGCTCAAGCAGGCCGACGACCGCGGTTTCGTGTTTTATACGGACAAGCGCAGTCCGAAGGGGCGGATGCTTAAGGAGAACCCGTCCGCGGCCCTGGCGTTTTACTGGGACCGGATTGACCGACAGGTGCGAATCGAAGGTTCGGTGGAAGAGGTGTCCGGTGAAGAAGCCGACCGCTACTGGGCCAGTCGCGAGCGCGGGAGCCAGTTCTCCGCAAGCGCTTCGGTTCAGAGCGCGCAACTGGAAAACCGGGCCGACTTGGTCGCGCGTGTCGCCCGGCTAAAGCGAACGTTCGGCGACAAACCGATACCGCGGCCCAGCTACTGGACCGGCTTTCGCCTGCGTCCCAAGCGGGTCGAGTTCTGGGTTCGCGGCGCAAGCCGTCTTCATCAGCGCGAACTTTTCGTCCTGACCGGCAAGCGATGGAAGCGCGTGATGCTTCAGCCATAGGGAGTGGCAAGTCTCTCAAGGAGCAAACTGCGCATGGCTCTATCGGCGTCATGTTGGCCGCTTTTTGGCGCGAAAGGAGCCAAGATGCGCTGTTGCGGGACGCCTTTGTCAAACCGATTCCGCGTCGGTACGCAATGTGCTCATACTGCCGTGCGGGAGAGAACTGTTTGATGGATAGCTATCGGGAACTCGACGTCAACTTGCCGCAGCAATACGAGCAGCTCCGCCAAAGCGCACATCGCTTTGCCAGGGAAGTTCTGCGGCCGGCGGCAATTGAACTGGACAAAATTCCTAACCCGGACGAGGTGATAGCGCCGGGCTCGCGGCTTCGCCGGGTTTTCGAGCAGGCCTATCAGCTCGGCTACCATATCGCCGGCTTCCCGCCCGAACTCGGGGGGCTTGGGCTGGACGGACTCGGCCGACACATCCTGCTTGAGGAGTTGTCGTGGGGCAGCGTTGATCTTGCGCTCGGCATAATGGTGGCGTCCTTCCCGTTTGCCTCGCTTGCCTCCTTCAATGACCCGGAACTGACCGAGCGTTTCGTCAAGCCTTTCGTGAACGACAAGCACGCGGCGATGATCGGATGCTGGGCGATCACCGAGCCGCAGCACGGCTCAGACACGATCATGGTAGGAACGCCACAGTTCAAAGACGCGCGCGTGAGCGGTCAACTGGTCGCCCGCCGCGACGGCGACGATTACATCATCACCGGCCAGAAGTCGTCATGGGTCTCCAACGGAACTATCGCGACTCACGCGCTTGCGTATCTGACCGTGGATCCTTCCAAGGGGATGGCGGGTGGCGGAATCGCGTTCGTGCCGCTCGACCTGCCCGGCGTGAGCAAGGGCAAACCACTCAACAAGCTCGGGCAGCGCGCGCTCAACCAGGGCGAGATCTTTTTCGACGAAGTGCGGATCCCGCGCCGTTTCATGTTGATGGGACCCGAGATCTATGAAATGGCGCTGATGCGGACGCTGGCGGGCGCCAACTCCTCGATGGCGGCGGCGTTCACGGGCGTCGCCCGGGCGGCCTACGAGGAAGCGCTGGCCTATTCCAAAATACGAATTCAGGGCGGCAGGCCCATCTGCGAGCATCAACTCGTCCAGAAGCATCTGTTCGAGATGTTTACCAAGGTCGAAGCGTGCCGCACGCTCTCGCGCGCCACGATGGTCTACAACCAGTCGGCGCCGGTTCCCTCACTGGAGCATGCAATAGCGGCCAAGACGTTCTGTACTCAGTCGGCGTTCGAAGTCGCAAGCGACGCACTCCAGATTTTCGGAGGTAACGGGCTCAGCAAGGAGTATCCACTGGAAAAACTCTTCCGCGACGCCCGCGCCTCGCTAATCGAGGACGGCACCAACGACGCTCTCAGTCTTGCCGGCGCTCGCAGGATACTCGAACTCGACGCAACGAGCCGGCCGTGATGTCGAGACTGCTTGGGGAATCGGTGAAACGCGCGGCCCGGTCCTCCGTGATCGGGCCGCGCACCCGTGATTGCATTTCAGGAGCACACCGGGCTTCACGCGAAGCGATTGCGCCTGCCGTGAACAGATCTCAATTGGCCGCCGGCGCGTCAGGCACGCGAAGTCACGCGCAGCGTACCGGCGCAATCACTCGCCGATCACTTTGATCAGGACTCGCTTGGGACGGCGTCCGTCGAACTCTCCGTAGAAGATTTGTTCCCACGGACCGAAGTCGAGCTTTCCGCCGGTTATCGCGACAACGACTTCCCGGCCCATGACTTGGCGTTTGTGATGCGCGTCGCCGTTGTCCTCACCCGTGCGGTTATGATGATAGCGCTCGGGGCTCGGGTCGAATGGCGCAAGCCATTCGAGCCAGCGCTGGTAGTCTTCGTGAAGGCCCGGTTCGTCATCATTGATGAAAACCGAGGCCGTGATATGCATCGCGTTTACCAGGCAAAGTCCTTCCCGGACACCGCTTTCCGCAACCGCTTTCTCCACCTCGGAGGTTATATTGACGAAATCCATCCGCCTGGGAACCTTCATGGTGAGATATTTCGTGTGTGAATGCATCGCGTTCTCCCTTGCCGACATCCTTTCGCGTAAGCTGTGCGCCGGCGCGTCTGGACGTGGGCGTTCGGGCGCAGTAAAGATCGCGTCTCATGTACCCGCCGGTAACCGCTCCGACACTTGGTCTTTTTGCACTGCTCCTCGTCGCGGTTTTCATATTTATCGAGATCGGGCTCATCCAGGTAGCGTATGAACGGTTGGGAATTTCGCATCGCGTCGTGAGCATACTCATGCTTGCGATGATCCTGGGCAGTTACGTAAACCTGCCGATCGCGGAGATTCCCGCCCAACGGATCGTCGAGGATCAAGTCGTAAGGTTTTGGGGAATCCCCTACGTGGTACCGCACATTGTCTATAGGGATCGGACCGTAATCGCGATAAATCTGGGCGGCGCGCTCATTCCCATACTCGTCTGCATCTACCTGCTTCTGAGGAACCGGATGTTCGGCAAGATCGCGCTGGCGACCGCCGCGGTCAGTCTCGTCGTGTACAGATTTTCGCAGGTGGTTCCCGGAGTCGGAATCGCGGTACCCACTCTGCTTCCGGGAATCCTTGCGGCGATTCTGGCCTATTTCATCGACCGCCGACGCTCGCCGGTCATCGCCTACGTGGCCGGAACGCTCGGCTGCTTGCTTGGCGCCGACATTTTCAACCTGCCGATTATCGCCGAGCTGCGCGCGCCCATCGCATCAATAGGCGGCGCGGGAACCTTCGACGGGGTGTTCGTCTCCGGCGTGATGGCGGTGCTGCTCGCCTGAACCCGAGCAACTCTGACACGCCGCGTTTTGCTCGCCCGGATGCGCCGAGGTTGGCGTCCCCGACGGGATTTGAACCCGTGTTACCGACGTGAAAGGCCGGTGTCCTAGGCCGAGCTAGACGACGGGGACGTGCGAGAAAAGCGCCTTGAACGGACTGCGAATCAGCCTCGGGAGGCTAGCAGAGCGAGGCGCAGTGCGGCAAGTATGCCCCCCGAAGGCATGCGAAGCAAAGCTGTCTTCACAGCCGCGCGTTTACCCCGAAAATCTCACCGCGCCGATGATTTCCGACACCGAGCGCTTCCCGTTTTCGGCGAGAAGCGCGTCGAGTTCGCGATCGATCCTGCCGAGCGCTCCCGCGCCTTCCTTTATCAGCGCCGAGCCGACCTGGATGGCCTTCGCGCCGGTCAGGTGCGCGATATACGCGTCGCGCCCGGTGTTCACTCCGCCCACCGCGACGATATCGAGCATCCCCGCAGCCTCCCGATCAAACGCATGAACCTGGGAGAGCGCGCGAGGCTCGCCCGCAACCGTCGCGCTCGCGATATCGATATCCAGGTCCTTCGGCAGGTCGTTGGCGCATACCAGGATCGCAACGCCGAGCGACTTCATCAGCTCGGCCATCCGGCGCGGCTCTATCGAGAGCCCTTTTTGCGGCAATTTAACCGCGAGCACCGCCGCGGTCGCTTCGCGTACCGGCCGTATCACCGAGCCGAGACGCTCGATCGAGGCGAACGGTGCGAGCGCGCGCTGAACGTAATCGTCGGCAAGGTTGAGCTCGATTATGTTCACCCCGGCCCGGTCGAGCATCCGCGCGACGCTGACAAGCTCGCCGTCGCTCGCGCCGATCACGCTTGCGACCAGAATCTTTCCCCGCGGGCCAAGCTCACGGGCGATTGCGGCAAAGTGTTCGACGCCCTTGTTTTTGAGGTTCTCGGGTTCCGCGAGTCCCGCGGCATTGCATGACTTGAAGACCAGCGGCCCGGTGTGCACTGCGCACAGTTCGTAGAGCTCGCCGCGCTCCGCCGAACGCGGTCCCGATGCGTTCATCACCGATGATCCAATCGCCACGCCGCCCAAGTTTACCGCAGTGCGATCCATCCCGTACTTCCTACCGGCCCAGACGCCCGCCTCGCAAGCGGCAGCCGTCACCCGCATAAGGATTCGCGCGACTTCCCCGCCGCATCCGTGACGGCTAGTAATTGAAGACCCGGGAAACCGCCGGACGGCGCACGTTCGGACAATCGATCGCCGCGCGAAACCTCTGCGGCTCGGTTTTCGAGGCTAAGCCTAAGATCGTTTTCCGGGCAGAAGTGGCGCGATGGAACGGGACGGTTCGATCCTCATAGCGGGCGCAGGCGCGATCGGCTCGGTGATGGGCGGCATGCTGCGCGCCGAGGGGCGCGAAATCGCGATGCTCGGGCGCCGAACGCATCTCGACGCGATTGCGCGCAACGGGCTGCATCTGACCGGCCTTTTCGGCGAGCGGGTGGTCAGCGGTTTTACGCTCGCCGAGCGCGCGGCTCAACTCAACCGGCGCTTTAGCCTTATCCTGCTCACGGTCAAGAGCTATGACACCGCGGCGATCGCGGCTGAACTGGCCGGCCTTCTCGCGCCGGACGGCGTGCTCGTCTCGATGCAGAACGGGGTCGGGAATATCGAGACGCTGGTCGAGCGCCTGGGCGCCGCGCGCGTGCTCGGCGCAAGAGTGATCTTCGGCGCCGAGATGGAATCGCCCGGCACCGTGCGGGTTACGGTTTTTGCCGAGCCGGTCGCGGTCGGCCCCGCGCCGCACGTGCAGGGCGAGGAAAGCGCGCGCCTTTTGCAACGCGCGCGCTCGGTCGCCTCGATTCTCACCGGCGCCGGGATTCCAACCGAGGCGTGCGCGGACGTGATGCCGTATCTGTGGACCAAGCTTTTCTACAATGCCGCATTGAACCCGCTCGGCGCGTTGCTCGGACTTCATTATGGAGCGCTTGCCGAGGAGCCCGACCTGCGCGCAATCATGAACGAGGCGATCGACGAGGCGTTCGCGGTCGCGCGCCGGATGAATGTCGCGGTTCCGTTCCGAAGCGCCGAGGCATACCGAAGCGTATTTTATGAAAAGCTCGTTCCATCGACTTTCCATCATCGCCCGACCATGCTCTACGACCTCGAACGCCGGGGGCGCACAGACATAGAGGCGCTCAACGGCAAAGTGGTCGAGCTTGCCGAACGCTTCGGACTCGAAGCGCCGGTGAACAGGATGCTCACGCGGCTGGTTCGCGCGCGCGAGCGCCTTCAGAGGGAGAAAATCGGACAGCCGTGACACAAGCGAAAATAAGCCGGCAGGCGATGGAGCAAATCATTGCGCAGGCCGAACGCGAGTTCCCGTTCGAATGCTGCGGCTTCATTATCGGCGACGAAACTTCCTACGAAGTCCGTCCGATAACCAATATCCAGAATCGCAAGCACGCCGAGGACCCGAACGCTTTTCCGCGCGACGCGAAGACCGCCTTCCTGATGGAGCCCAGGGAGCATCTCGCGGTGCTCAGGGAAATCGACCAGCGCAAGCTCGCGCTCAAGTTCGTCTATCATTCCCATCCCGACCACGACGCCTACTTCTCGGCAACCGACCGCGCGCAAGCCTGCTCGTTCGACCCCGATTATCCCGACTATCCGGACACGTTCTACATCGTGATGTCGGTTCGCGGGGGAAAGTTCGCGCGCGCGGCGGCGTTCGCATGGGACGCGGCGCGCAAGGATTTCGTAGAAACCGAACTTACCGTCGAAGATTAAGCCACGGCCCGGACGCCGGTGCGCAGAAGAACACCCGGCCCCGTGCCTCGGACTATTTCGCGCTCAACTCGAAGACCGGATAGCGCGCCGCAATCCCCGTAAACGAGTCCGCGGGCGCTCCCTCGGGTATCGGAAAGTAGCGCTGCACCGCGACGGCGAAGCGCTCGAGATATTCCTTGAGCAGGATCGGGCGCTCTTCGACAGGAACTTCGCGCACCGAGTAGCGCTCGCGCACGCCGCGTCTGACGAGCGAAACCTCGCCCGTGGCGCGCGCATTGCGGACCCAGCTTGTCTCGCCGCGCGGCGCCACCAGATAGCGGCAGTTCCGGTATTCGAGCAGGCTGACCGGCGTCGAGTAGACGTTCCCGCTTCGCCGGCCTCGTACTTCGAGCACGTAGCTATTACCGAGGCCAATGCCAAGCCGCAGCAGTATTCCGACCGCGTGGTTTGCCATGCGTTCGAAAGCGCTGGGCTTCAGGAAGTAGGGTTTTTCGGCTTCCATCGGTATCAAGCTCCCCCCGTTATCTTCGCCGCGCGACATCGTGACAATAGCGCGGCCGCACGCCGGCCCCAAGGCACGCCGCACGCGGCCTTGCACACCCGAGACGTTTGACAAATGAACGTTCATTCAACTATTGCACGTTTCGGAGAGAAGGCGACCGGGCCGCCGCGCGGCGGCCGTCGCGCTTCGGTTGGCCGACTATGCCCGAGCCGCTAAGGGCGCAGCCGCAGGACGAAGCACTGGTCAAGGCACGGCGCAGGCAGATCTTCCTCGCCGCGTGCCGAGTGCTCGCGCGCAAATCCTTCCACGAAGCCACGGTCAGGGAACTGGCGCTTGAAGCCGGACTCGCGGCCGGCTCGATCTACCTTTACCTGCACGGCAAGGACGACATCCTGATACTGGTTGCCGAATCGATGGTCGCCGAGCTGGTGGAAAGCCTGCCCGCGATTCGCGCGCGCACCCTGGACGACCCCCGCCGCGAGCTGCTCGAAGTGATGCGCACCGTGCTGGATGTGATCGACCGCTACCGCGAAGCTTTCACCGTGCTCCATCATGAGGTCCGCTATCTCGCGCGCCGTCCCAGGTATCGCGCGGCGCTCGACCGGATCGTCGGGCAGTATTTCTCCGCGGTCGCCGACGCGCTCGAGCGCGGACGCGGCGCGGGCGTGCTCAGGTTCGAGGACAAGCGAAGCGTGGTCGAAGCCATCCACATGCTGTGCGCGGGATGGGCCACGGGCGCCAACTACCTTCGCAATACCGGCAAGGAAACCTACTGGCGTGAAATCGCAGCTCTCGTCGAGGGCCGCTTCTTCGCGCACGGCGAGACTGTCAGCAGCGGCCACGGGGACTGAGGGCCGCACGGGGAGACGACATGGCACTGTACGACCGACGCACGATGGATGGCGTTTACAGCGTCCGCCAGAGCGCCAGTTACATCATGAATTATCGTTACGCCGAGGAGCGGATGATGCGGATGCTCGCGGGATGGATCGCGCTCACGCCGCAAATTCCGGTCAAGCTCGAGATGGCGCGCCAGGTTTACGACGACGCGCTCCATACCGACGCGCTTGGCAAGCGGCTGCCCGAGCTTCGCTCGCAGGCGCAGGTCTCGCGCCCGCCCAACGAGGCCTTCGTCGTCTTCATGAACACGATCGAGGACAAGGAGGAATGGGACGACACGATCGAGCGCCTGGTCGGAATCTATCGCGTGCTCAAGCCTCATCTCGTTTCCCATTACAGCGCCCATATCGCCGCCGCCAATCCCGTTTACGAGCCGCCGACGCTCAGAATCCTCGCCCGGATGGTCGAGGAGGAAAAGGCGCATATCGAGCGCGGCCTGGTCCTGCTCGACGACCTGCTCGACTCCCCCGAAAAGCATCGCCGCGCCGCCAACTGGCAACTGCATCTCGAGGAATTGTTGGCCGCCTCCGGCGGCGTGACCGGTTTTCCCGAGGAAGGCGAAGCCCGCAAGAAAGTCGGGAGAAGCTGATGAAAGAGCCTGGCAGATTTCCCGAACTGGACGACGCGATCGCCGCTCACGCGCGTGCGGTGTGCGGGGGCGACCTCAAAAGCGCTGAAGCTTTCGCGGCTGATGCGGCGCTTGCGGCCCATCGCGCCGTTTTCACCGCCGCTCGCGCCGACTCCCCGGCCGATTTCGTCGAACTCGGACGCGCCAGGATTGGCTTCCAGTTCGTATCGAAAATGCGCTTCACCCTCGGCGAGCGGAATCTTACGGCGCTGCTCCGATGGCGCCGTGAAGATGACGGCAAGTGGCGTATCGCTGAAATCGAGGACCTGAGCGGCAAGCGCTCGCCGTGGAGCGATATTCCGCCGCCCGCCGCGCGCACGGAGAACGGCAATGCCTGACCTGGGATTTCGCAAGAATGTGATGGGGCCCCAGCCGATCGCCGAGCGCGCACCGACTCCGCCCGAGATGCTGGGGGCGGCAAAGCAATTCCTCGAATTCCTCGCCAAGGGCAAGGTCGAAGACGTGGGCGCGCTCGCGATTGAAAATGCCCGAGACGAGGTCAATCGCCTGGCAGAGGCTGCGCGCCAAACCGGCACCTATAATCAGAAGAGGATCGTTGCCTTAGCCAGGATCAACAGGCACTACTGGATCAAGGGCGAGTTGACGGGCGCGGGGACAAAGCCATTCATCGTCCAGTTCCGGCTCGGGGAGCAGGACGGCCGATGGAAGGTCTGGGAAACCATCAATTTGACCAATGCCCGCTCGGCCTGGACCAGGTAGGGAGAAAACGCCGTGCAGAAATTTCTTCCCGTCGACAAGTTGGCAAGGCCCGAAAACTACATCCTGATTTCGCTCGACAGGATGCGCCAGGCGCGCATGGACCAGGGACTGACGCCGTTCAACGCGATGCCCTACGAGGAGGATTTCCTGAAGGCGCGCCTTCATGGAATCTGCGCGGGCGAGATGCAGGCGATGGAAGCGGCGGGACGCACGCTGTTCGATTTTCCCGACGCTCCCTGGGAGTTCCAGCTCGACATGGCGCGCCAGGTGTGGGACGAATCGCGCCACACCGAAATCTACATGAAACTTCTCGAGTACGTCGGCTCCTACCTCGGCGAATTTCCCGAAAGCGAGGTGCTGTGGTCGTGCACCCAAGTGGACGATCCCGCCTGCCGCGTCGCGGGAATCAACCGCGGCCTCGAGGGGCTTGCCTGCGACGTCTTCGAACAGCTCATCCGGCTGGCGCAGAAGATGGGCGATCCGGTTATCGAGCGCGCCGTCGATTTCGTTCTCGCCGACGAGATAACCCATGTCCGGATGGGCTCGAAATGGATGCGCAAGCTGACCGAAGGCGACCCCGAACGCCTCAAGCGCGCCCAGGAATTCCAGGACAATATCGACAACCTGTTCAACTTCAGCGGCGGGCGCACCACCCAGGAACAGGCCGCGCAGGTTCGCCAGAAGCTCGGCGAAAAAGAAATCGAGTTCGACTCGACGCTGACTATCGCCCGCGAAGCGCGGCTGCTTGCCGGTTTCTCCGAGGAAGAAATCGAGCGCCTGATCAAGGCCGCCTCGCGCAGCGCGGCCTACTGAGCGCAAGGGAGCATACAGCCATGCAAAAATTCATCCCCGTTGATCGTCTCGCGCGCCCGGAGAACATGGTCGTGATGCGTTCGCGGCAGGTGCGTGACATTCGAGACGAGCAGAATCTCGACCGCCGCGAACTGCCCTTCGACGAGGAAGCGCTGCGCGCGCGGCTTCACGGTATCCTGACCGGCGAGATCCAGGCGATGGAGGCGGCCGGACGCACGCTGTTCGATTTTCCCGACGCTCCGTGGGAGTTCCAGCTCGACATGGCGCGCCAGGTCTGGGACGAGTCGCGCCATACCGAGATTTTCCTGCGCCTGCTCGAATACATGGGCGGGCATCTCGGCGATTACATCGAGACCGAGATCCTGTGGCGATGCGCCCAGGCAAACGATCCGGCCGCACGCGTGGCAGGAATCAATCGCGGCCTTGAAGGACTCGCCTGCGACGTCTTCGATCAGCTCATCCGTATTGCCCAGCGAAACGGCGACGATGTTATAGAGCGCGCGGTCGATTACGTGCTCGCCGACGAAATAACCCATGTCCGGATGGGCTCGAAATGGATGCGCAAGCTGACCGAGGGCGATCCCGAGCGGCTCAAACGCGCGCAGGAGTTCCAGGATTCCGTTGACGAGGTCTTCAATTTCCGTGGCGGACGACGCGCGCGCGAGGACATAACCAACGATACCGGAACGCTGCTTACGATTGCTCGCGAGGCGAGACTCCTTGCCGGGTTCACCGAGGAGGAAATCGAGCGGCTTATCGCCTCTTCGCGCAAGAGCGCCGCTTATTGAAGCGCCAAATTCGAGTCGAAGGGCGCCGCTGGCCGGCGCCCTTTGTTTTCCTTCGGCGCGCGCTCCGATCGCCACCATCTCCGGATGCGTGAAGCGTCTCTTATAACGAATCCATTGCCTTTGGCCCGAAACTAATGTAGGTGGTAAACTAAATCGGTCTCTTAAACCCTCGATTTTTTAACTTATAAGCCTCGCGCCGCTGAGCGGGTGGCCCAAGACATCGGAAAGATGGAGATTTTCAAGTGACGCTGAAACCCTCGGAAGCCAATGCGATGACCAAAAGCCGAGCGCTCGCCGACTGGGTAGCCGAAGCCGCACGCCTGACCCAGCCGGATCGAATCGTATGGTGTGACGGCTCCGAAGAGGAAAAACAGCGCCTGACCGACGAAGCGCTCGCTTCCCAGGTTCTCATCAAGCTCAACCAAAACAAGCGTCCCGGCTGCTATCTCCATCGCTCCAACCCCAACGACGTCGCCCGCACCGAACAGCTCACCTTCATCTGCACACCACGCAAGGAAGAAGCCGGCCCGACCAACAACTGGATGGCGCCCGAGGAGGCGTATCGCAAGATGCGCGGATGGCTTGAGGGCTCGATGCGCGGGCGCACGATGTACGTCATCCCCTATGTGCTCGGCCCCGTCGGCTCGCATTTCGCCAAGGTCGGCGTCGAACTCACCGACAGCGTTTACGTCGCGCTCAACATGCGGATCATGACCCGGATGGGCAAGCGGGCGCTCGACATGCTCGGCGATTCGGACGAGTTCGGCCGTGGACTTCATTGCACGCTCGATCTCAATCCCGAGCGCAAGCTCATCTGCCATTTTCCGCAGGACAACACCGTATGGTCGGTCGGGAGCGGATACGGCGGCAACGCGCTTTTGAGCAAGAAATGCTTCGCGCTCAGGATCGCAAGCTGGACGGGCCGGACCGAAGGATGGCTCGCCGAGCACATGCTGATCGTCGGGCTTCGCAACCCGAAGGGCGAAACGATCTATGTCGCCGCCGCGTTTCCGAGCGCCTGCGGCAAGACCAATCTCGCGATGCTTACGCCGCCGCCCTCGATGTACGAGAAGGGATGGCGTGTGTTCACGGTCGGCGACGATATCGCATGGCTTCGCGTCGGCGCTGACGGACGGCTATGGGCGATCAATCCCGAGGCCGGATACTTCGGCGTCGCGCCCGGCACCAGCGCCCGCTCCAACCTGAACGCGATGAGGATGGTCGAACACGATTCGATCTTCACCAACGTCGCGATGACGCCCGACGGCGACGTATGGTGGGAAGGCATGGACGTTGACCCTGCGGACGGGATGCTCGATTGGCAGGGCCGGCCGTGGGATCCGAAAAGCGGCCAGAAAGCCGCCCATCCCAACAGCCGCTTCACCACCCCGATGGCGAACAACCCGGTGCTCTCACCCGAGGCCGACAATCCCAATGGAGTTCCGATCTCCGCGATCATCTTCGGCGGACGGCGCGCGACCACGATGCCGCTCGTGCTCGAGTCGTACGACTGGACGCACGGCGTGTATATGGGCGCAACGATGGGCTCCGAAACGACGGCCGCGGCCACGGGCGCGGTCGGCGTGGTGCGGCGCGACCCGATGGCGATGCTGCCGTTCTGCGGCTACAACATGGGCGATTACTGGGCGCACTGGCTGAGCATGCGCAACGCGATCAAGAATCCGCCGCGCATCTTCATGGTCAACTGGTTCAGGAAGGACGACAAAGGACACTTCCTGTGGCCCGGTTACGGCGAGAACCTGCGCGTGCTCAAGTGGATGCTCGACAGGATCGAAGGAAAGGCGGACGCGCTCGACACGCCGGTTGGCCGCGTGCCGCGTCCCGAAGACCTCGACCTCACGGGACTGCACGTCAGCCCCGAACACCTGCGAGGAGCGCTCGCGATCAATCCCGAGGAATGGAACGCGGAACTTCATTCGGCCGGTGAGTTCTTCGACCGGATCGGCAAGACGGTTCCCGAGGATCTCCGCCGGCGCCATGCCGAGATGCTGAGCGCGCTGAACGGCGGCGGGACGCATCGCCAGGCGCGGGCCTGACGGCTCGCGTCCGCGGCGCTCACGCCGCAACCATATGATACGCTCGCGGCGGGCAATCAGTCGCCCGCCGTTTTTTTTTCAACCCGCCCGATTCGACGCGACGGTGTCCGTCCGTACGCCCGCAGGTCCGCAGGATTAGAGGCCGGCCGTCTTCAGGAACCGTAATATCTTGTCTTCATGTGCTCGCAATAGTTTCGCAGGTTCACGAACGACCTGACGCAACTATTAAGCGGTGATTCGTAACCCGCATAAATTAGATGAGCGAGAAACGCATAGACGCAGGATCCGCCGGGCGACCGTTCGCAGCAAGTCGCGCAGGCTCAGCTCACCTCACCGCGATTCCACGTCGCTGCCCTCGCCCCCTTGATACTTCTCAACTCCTCGTCACCCACAGAGGGCGCACGCTTGAGTTCTCCTTGAAACGCTTTACATTCGGCGATACTTTCTGGCGTGTTTTCTAGATCTCGTGCGAAAGGGGCTTAACGTGTCCGACCGCGACGGTAACATGCCGTGGAAATTCCTCTCCGACAACGCCCTCCAAACCGGCGATCAAGATAAATTCGGAGTCCATTCAGCCTATGCCGAGGTTCTCTACCACATAGCAAGAGCGTGCGACACCCCTTTCTCCATAGCCCTATATAGCAGTTGGGGAACGGGCAAGACCTCAATCTCTAACATCGTTCGCCAGCTCGCGGCGGCAGATAACGAGACTTACTATGTATACCTCGACGTGTGGAAATATTCTGAGGAGCCCCTGAAACGTTGGGTACTGCTAGAAACCTGCAGGAGCCTCACCGAGCAAGGCGCCTTAAGCAATTATCAATTCGATGGTCGGTCTCTCCAGAGCCATCTTGAATTTGAAGAGAGCTGGGAGGATCGCGACAAGCTAAGCGTTAATTTCACTGCGCTGCGCTGGTTGAGCGGCGCGGTTATCGGCCTTCTGGCAATCTTCGTGGCGTTCCTCTTCTTCACACCACCAAATTCTTCGAATTTACGCGTCTTCACTGCAATCTTCGGCCTTCTTGCAGCAGGCGGTGTTGCTGCGTTTCTGTTCGAAGCCGTGATCAAAGAAATGATGAAGTCGCTTTCGGATCTCGTGTTCGAACGTAAAGTAAGACATGTATCCGCCAAGCCAGCGTTCAGCGCCGAAAAGTTTTCCGAAATTTTCCGAGACATGGTACACCGCGCCATCGCTGTGGCTGACGAGACGCCGCGGAGAATAATTTTCGTCTTCGACAACCTGGACCGTTGTTCCGAAGAAGTCGCGGTCCAGACCATCGGTGTCATCAAAACATATCTCGACGAGCCCGGCTGCGTGTACATTATCCCATGTGATGAAACCGCCCTAATGAAACACATTTCAAAATCGTACGCTCCGCAAAACTCCCTCGATGAGTCGCGGAGTTACGCAAAGGAATTCCTCAACAAATTCTTTCAGGCCACACTGAGGCTTCCAATTGCGCCTGAATTCGACATCGAAAGGTACTTGGACCATCAACTTGAACTAGTGGGAATGAAGGATCTCCCCGCTGACGCCCGCGACGTGTTAGTGCTCGGCTACCTGGACCAGACGCCTCGCCAGATCAAGCGCGTTCTCAACGACTTGATCGCTTACCGCTCCCTCGCAGTACAGGCTGAAAAGGACCAGCTCGTCGAATCGGGTGCTCTAACCTCAAACCTTTCACTTCTGACCAAGATGTCGGTGATATCAGTCGAATGGCCCGATTTCCTTAACATGCTAGCCGACGATCCAGAGCTGTGGGCGGATCTCATGGACAGAATTTCCACGGGCCAGGAGATAAAGAATGCCGGAATCAGGCCGGACCTCGCCTCCTTTCTTCGCGCCACGCGCCACGTATCGTATGATGCCGACATCCGTCCTTTCATCTACCTCAAACGAGTAGTCTACGAACGTAATGTCGCGCTCGCGAAGGAGGTCGAAAACAACCTTCGCAAGGGCGAAGCAGAGGAATTCCTCGAACGGCTCACCGGCGCGAAGTCTCCTTCCGAGCAAGAGGAGATCATCAGAATCGCGACCGACTTGGCCAGGCGCTGGCTCGGTGCTCCTTCTCCGCGCGATGTCTTCCTCAAAAACGCGGCATCAGTGTTACTCAAGGCGGCCAACCAGGTTTCTGGCAACCGAATACTCGAGATTACGGTCCTAGACCTCCTAGGTCGGTTTTCAGTTACTACGAAAGCCGTTGATCTCGCTGAGGTCATCCCGCTCACGGACCTCTTCGCATTCTCCCCATCGGTCCAGACGGGCCAAAAGGACCAGTGCCTTAGCAAACTCGCCGATCTGTTCGAGCCCTCCGTTCAATTCGGCAAAAACCACTCCCAGTATTGCCAAGAATTTCTTAACCATGACGACCAGCTGCCGGAGGAAATCCGTTTGAAACTGCGCGCGTACACGGAGGCGCGGTATTCTAGGAACGAGGGAGATGGCTTGCTGATGCTCTGCACAGCGGCGGAGATGAAGCGAGATAAGGATTGGGTCATTAGCCCGAGCTTACTTACCACTATCGCCAGCAAGGTCACGTTTTTAAACGACCAGACTGATCCCTGAAGGGTCCAAGTCATCCTCAGATTCCAGCATCTCATTGAAGAACCGGGCAAAGCCTCCCTGTCCGCAGCTCTCGCCGCCTCGCTTCAGGGCTCCCGTACGCGCAGCCTCGACGCTCAGGCCACAAATGCGATTGCTTTCCTCAAATCCGTCCACGCTTCAACCCTCAACGCAAACCAGTTAAGACCTATAACTACCGTCCTTATGGAGCAGGTCAATGCCCACGCGCCTTTCCCAGAAAAGGCAGCGTGGCTTGCTCCTCTGATCCTCCTCCATGGCGCCTTGCCCTCGGATCTTCGATCTGCCGTCGACGCCCTATACCGCGGCCTGCTCGCGGACCCGGCCGACGTTAACAGCTTGTGGCAACTCCTGACGGGGCTTGGACCTGTAGTGTGCGCCTCGATTCTGACCATGCCCGACAACATCAAGGCGATGCACGATCAAGCGGCCCGACTTGAGGCGCGCTTCACCGCAGCCCAAGCACCAGCGCATCGAGAGAGGATTCTCGACTGCTTCCCGCCAGAACCGCTTCTAAAGAATCTCGGGCTCTTCGACGAAGAACGAACGTGGGACCTCGTTCTCTTTTCGAAAGTCTTGGCCCGCGGAAAAAAAGACAACATCGCAAGCGAGACACTCAGGAATCGAACCGCAGAGTTTATCGCTCAGTTTGTGAGCGGCAAGAGTTCCGTGCACATTGACGCTCTCGACGGTGTCCTCGCCGCCAGCAAGGACTTTCCCGAGCTTCTCGATGAGCAACTCGCTCGCGCCTTAGCGCAATGCTGCGTTGGGGTAGTTGGAACCAACGTCGAGAAGTACATCGCCGATTTGAGATTTCTCGGCACCAGGCTGTCAACGGAAAATCGGCTCTGGCTCGCGAACGAATTAATCAATTCCATTCTCAAGCCTCGCCAACCGCAATGGGTCCAAGTCCTTCAAAAGATGACCGAAGACGTGACTGCCGACCAGGCATTGTCGATGGACAAGTTACTGGTCGAGAATTTGAACGATTACGCCTTCGAAGCCGCGCGAGTAAGCCCACACGAGGCTGCGACGAGTTTGACCAATCTCTTCCCCCATCTGCCAGCTGACTACCTTCAGCGGAAGCTGGATGAGGCCCAAGATAGGGTGCTGGCGCTGGAAGCAGCCGGGCCATCAGTTTCGAAGATTGAGCCATACCTCGCCCTGTTCACTGCGGCGCGCTCCCACTTTGGGGGGACCCTGCCAGAAAAACTACAGACGTTCTGCTCCCGTATGTTAGGCACAGCAAAAACCGATGAGGAAAAGAAAACGATCCTAGACTTTTTGAACAGTTTGGAGCTCACCCAGCTGAGCCCAACTATCCAAGAACCAGTTGCTGAGCTTGCGTCCGCCGCCGGGGCGCTCGGCGACGCTGCTCGCATCCTCCAAGGTTCGATGAACGCGCGGGACGAGCCTCCCGCGACGCGAGACCAAGACTAAGCGCCGACGCTCTCTCGACGATACTCTCCACCTCGCGCTACCGATTTCCACGGCGCGAAACAAACCGCGACACTACACTAGGATCGCTCACGACGTGCGTGATTTTAGCTCCTCGCCCAGCAGGAAGTGGTAAAATCGCTCCAGAAACATGCTTTTACCTACGCCGACGCCGCCGATAATGAGAAGCTGGCTTGCCTGGGCGTTGTTTGCGAGGGCACTTTTGAGCTCCTGTTCGAATTGCGGGGCCGAATGCTTCGTCGTCTCGATGTCGAGGATCTCCGGGTGGCGGGAGGGGCCCAAGTTGTCGCGCAGCAGTGTCTCCAGCACCCGGCTGTAACCCGTTATCTCGCTGCTCGGCACGTATCCCCTCTTCAGAACTTCGAGGTTTTCCAACGCCTCCGGTCCCAAGTAGTGCCTCAGGACGGGAACAAGCTCGCGTGCAAATGAATTCGGCGCGAGCTCACGATTTTGAACGGCAGGGCCACCGAGCATCTTGAGAGGTTGGAATCCGAAGCCGGGCAGAAGCTTCCGCCGCATTTCCATCGCATGCTGAAGCATTGCGGGCCTGCCGCAGAGCTGCCTCAGTCGCTCGAAGGGAGCGGCGCCGGCGCGGATATCCTCGAATGGCAGGTCGCTCGACGGCTCGGCTTCCCATGAACCAACGAGAAGTCTGTCGCCGTTGCATGAGAGGACGAATTTCACCGGGTTTATTCCGGCGGGAAAACGCTTGTTGAGCTCATGCGCGTACAGCTGAGCTTCGCGAAAGCCCGCTCCGCTGTATCGTCTGGGGACTTCGCCTCGACGACGAGCACCGGAACCGACGCGACGTAAACGGCATAGTCGGGGTAGTAGCCAATCTTCTTCCCCGAACCCTTGTCAATCTCGATCGGGGGAGGTACTCCTTAGTCTTGACCTCCGCGCCGTCAAAGGCCAGCGCGTCTCCGCGCGTTAAGATCGGATACAAGAGTTTTTGCTCGACGTCACTCTCGGTCCGGATAGCCTCGCGCTCGCAAAACGTGCTCAACGTGCTCATGCCTCCCCTTCAGCTAGATCCGCGAACTACGCCTCTGCGATTTCACCACTATGACAGCTTTCCGCGGGGAGTTGTAATAACCGTGAGCGCTAGCGCGCCCACGGGCCGGGCGACTGGAAGTTCGCGCGCATCTGCTAAGCGGCCCGGCAAATTGCGCTGGGCCGCCATGCGGCCCCGAACTTTGCCCGTCCGCTGAAAACTAGGTCTTCAAGAACGGTTGCGGTGTCGCGCCGCTCCGCCGAGCCTCGGCAGCCGAGGCTCGGATCCGCCACATTCAGAAGCGGGCGATTCCCTGCGAAGCGGGGGAGGGGTTTGCCGAAGAGATTGCGCGCCTTGGTCAGGTAGCTGCGGTTTACGCCGGGGCGCGCCTGGCGGCGGCGCGCGGGCGGTCGGCGCGGACGCGAGGCCGTCAGGGTTTTTCGGCGCTGGCGGTGAAGACGGCTACGCCATTGTTGAACAGGCCGGCCTGATCGAGCGCCGCGAGATCGTCCATCCAAGAAGTGATTTCGTCCTCCGCCAACTGACCGCGCGAGATCGCCGATGCGGGGAATCCGTCGAATACTCGCCGGAAGACTTTGTATGACGGCCGGACTACTTGTGGCTCCGACCTTACGTTTCGGAGTTTTCTCTGAGGACCCTCACCTGGCGCTTCGCGCCGTCCTCTCCCGACAACGAGCGAGGATCACAAGCGGGCGCGGGAAAGGTGGAAAGATCCATTTCAGGCGCACCGGTGGCGGCGGGTGCTCAGGGCGCCAGGAAGGTTGTCTTCAGCCAGTTCACGGTTGACGTTAGATCCACGGCGGTCGCGTCGGCGACGAGGCCGGGGACCGCCGACGCGTCATCCATCCCGACCGGCTTCGGGAGCATCGGTTCCAGGCGGAAATAACGCGCGCCCAACAGTCGCGTGCATTGATACTCCGCGACGCCCATCACGCCGTCGATCATCATCGAAACCAGCGGCTTCGCCCATTGCGCCACGCCCCAGTCCAGGTCGTGGCCCGCGATATAGGTGGGGTTTGTCCCGGTGCCAATCGAGAGGAGGCGAAGGTCCTGAAGATTCTGTGCGCCCGTGTCCCTGTCGATCGCCTGGGCCATCGCCGCGACGCTCGGGTCGTTGGCCACCACGCCGCCATCGACAAAAACCTGGTAGGTTGGAAAATACACGGGCGCGGCGCTCGTGCGCATCGCGACGTCGAGCACCAGTTCGTTGCCGTCGGAGTCCGGCCCCGGATAGTTGTGAAAGAATTTCGGCTTCCACCTCCGCCTGCCGGCCTGCGGCGCCTGATTATCCAGTTGAAAACTCGGTACCAGCACTTTCTTGTTCAATCCCGACAACCTGTTGGCGTCAAAGACCTTTCTCAGGATGTTCGCGAGGTTGGTGTTGTCGTATTCGGCGCCTGAAAGACCGTGCAGATCGGCCAGCTCATGGAGCCATGACGCGTCGAAGATTCGCGCGGCATTGTCGCGATAGAGCGCGACCAGGTCCGCCGGCGGCAGGCCGGATGCGAGACCCAACGCGATGATCCCGCCGGTCGAAGTTCCCGCGAGGAGATCCGCTTGCGCGATAAAGCCGGGAACCGCCGCCTCCAGCCGCTGGAGAAGTACGGACGTGTAGACGCCGCGCACGCCGCCGCCGTCAAAGCTCAGGATTCGATAAGCCATACCGGCTCGCCTCCTCCGACGGCCCGCTCATGCGTCGGCTCTGTTCAATCCTGTACACGCGAGCGCATCCGATGCTAACCGCCGGGCATTATAAGTAGCTAATGTGTGTTTCGGATTTATTAACAAGTTGCGGACTAAGGAGCGCTTTGCGGACGAGGAACCGGTACCGGCTTCGCTCGTGCGAAGCTGTCCGAGATCCTTCGACTGCGCTCGCGGACTCGCTCCAGAGGCCCCTTCGCTTCGCTCAGGGCGCCGCAGCGGCGGTTCAGAATGACAACAGGGCTCATTCTCCAGTTCGCTCTGGATGACGGGCCACGGCGCGTTTTCCAGGCTTCTTTTCGCTGGGGACCCGCACCCGCCGCTCTTTCAGCGAACGCTGCGAATGCCCGTTGGCGATGGCTGCCTCACCAGGGCCGCGCGGCGCCCGCGCAAGCCAGACACGATGTGGAGCGGCCTACAGGCTGGGCGCGTGGCCGTCCGCCTGCGCCGCGTTTTTCTCCTTGCGGCGCAGCGAAAAATCGCGCTCCTCGCGCGCTCCGTCCGGCTGCATCGAGCAGCGCCCGTCGAATATCGCGCCTTCGAGTATCACCAGTTTCGGAGCGCTGATTTCGCCCGAGACTCTGGCGGTTGGGCGGATCTCGAGCTTCTGTTTGGCCGTGATTTCGCCCTTCACCGTTCCCGCCACGATCACCGACGCGGCGGCGATCGTCGCCGTCACCACGGCCGTCTCTCCGATCGTCAATTCACCGGCGCTGATTTCGCCGTCGACCTGCCCGTCGATGCGGGCGGCGCCCTCGAAGGCGAGCTTTCCGTTGACTTTCGCACTGCGGTCCAGGTAGGCGCAGGCGCTCGAGTCCTTGCGCTCGGGGGCGTGTTCAGCCGCCGCAGAGGGAGCAGGCGAACGTTGGGGCGACAGGGGCGATACGGCTTGCGGTTTCGCTGCGGTCTCGGGCCTGCCGTTCTTGTCGGCTTCGTTGCTGAAAAGGGCCATCGTTGTCTCCTCCCGCATGAAGGCCTTCCCGACGCCGCGCAAGCGGGCGTAACGTCAAGTTTCCAGGCCAGGGACGGTCAGGCAGGGAGTCGCGCAGGATTGGGAGGGCTTCGTCGTTCACGGTGTATTGGGAACGAAGGCCGCAGCATCTTGTGTGCCGCCTCGTCGGCGCGGAAATCTCGGGGGTTTCCCGGTCGAACACGTAAACGGGCGTATCGGAGCCGCAAAAGCGGTTGCTCCGATGCTACATCGCGGGCGCGCCAGCAAGCACGTCGCGGAACCGCCGGCGCGCGTCACGGAACCTGCACGGTAAGGAGCAGCATCCGCGCCGCTTCATCCCGCGAGCAAACGCAGGGGAGGGAGTGCGGATCGTTTTCAGAGATGCGAGGCGCGGATCGCGTAGACCGGGAAGGGCGCTCCTTTGCCGCGGAGGCTCAGGCTGCGATGCTCCGCGCGGGCGTGTTTTCCGTCGAGCGCGCCGTAAACGTCCTCGCTCATCTCGACGGTTTGCCGGGCAACGCGTATAGCCTCGGCGGTTTCCCACCGTAGGACAAGCGGGAGTTGGGGCCGCGCATATCGCGTCAGTAGCCGAGCGATGGATCGACTACGTTGAGCAGCGGGCGATTGGTCGTGAAGCGGCGAAGGTTTTCGGCGAACAGCTCGCACGCCTTGTCCATGTAGCCGCGATTCGCGCCCGACATGTGCGGCGTCAGGAGCACGTTTTCCATTTCCCAAAGCGGACTGTCGGGCGCAAGCGGCTCATGCTCGAACACGTCGAGGCCCGCGCCGCCGAGATGGCCGGAGCGCAGCGCCTCGATCAGCGCGGCCTCGTCGAGCACCTCTCCGCGTCCGATATTGACGAGGTACGCGCCGAGCTTCATCGCGGAAAGCTCGCGCGCGCCGATGAATCGGCGAGTGTGCGCGGTGAGCGGGAGCGTCACGGTCACGTAATCGCACTCGGACAGCATCGCGAGGCGTTCGTCGGGCGCGAAAAATTTCTCCGGAATCCGTCCCTCGGGATCTCCGAGGCCTTTGGGACAGTACCCGGGATCCGAGCGCATGGACGGATCGCGCTTGAGCGCCAGAACCCGCATCCCGAGCGCCGCGGCAAGGCGCGCGGTCTCGCGGCCGATCGAGCCGTAGCCGACGACGCCAAGCGTATGGCCGCGAAGCTCGTCGACGGTCGCCATGAAGCGGCCCTGGCCCAACCACTCGCGCTTCATCTGGGCGCGGAGCGTCAGATGGAACCGATGGGCGAACGCGAGCATTGAGGCCAGCGTGTATTCCCCGATCGGCGTCGCATGGATTCCGCTTGCGGTGGTGACAGGAAACGTGGCGGAGCGAAGCGGGCCGGAAAGCGCGTGGTCGGCGCCCGCGCTCAGCAACTGGACCCATCTGAGCGAGGGCGCGCGCGAGAGCAGATCGTCGGGGACGCGGAAGGTGAGCATCACGTCGCATCCGCCGATCATCGCGTCGTATTCGTCAGCGCTGCGAGAGCCGCGGTCGGCAAGTTCCGCATCGGGTGCGGCGGCGCGGAGAGCGCTTCGTTGCGGGTCGGTGAGCGGGACGGTCGAGACGATTTTGAGCGGCGGCACGCGGGAACTTTTGCACGCTCAAGCAGCGGCTATCAAGCGCAGTGCGGATTATGCGCGACGCGAGCCGCCTTGTTTGTGGGAACAGCCGCGGTATGATTCGCTTATCGGTCTCGTATCGGTGGCAGAGCAGGGTGAGCTGATGCGTTCCTCGTGGATCGCGGCGTTGGCGGCGGTACTCGCGTTCGCGCTCGCGGACGCGCCGGCTTTTGGCCAGACGACGCTCGGCCAGGGCAAGGGAAAATCCGCTCCGCAAGCGCCGGAATCTGTACCGGGCGGCTCGATATCGTCGCAGCCGGGTGCGGGTGTTCCGGTCGCGCCGGGAATCAGCGGGCAGGGTACGGAGCCGGGAGCGACACTGGAGATCGCGCCGCAACTCGGAGCGGGCCCGCGCCCCGGCGAGATCGATGTGATCCCGAACCGGCAGCCGGGTTCCGGTAGCGAATCGATTTCGAAGTTCGAGCCGCGCCAGGGAGGCGGCGGCGAACTCAACTCGCAATCGGGCGCGCGGCCGTATATCGGCATAACCGTCAAGTATCGGACGCTATGCTATCTCGGCCAAGAGGAGCACGGGTTGGAGATCATGACCGTCGACCCGAACAGTCCGGCGGCAAGGGCGGGACTTCATGGAGCGACGGGTCCGAGCGCGCTTGGAGTGGCGGGAATGACGGCCGGAGAGCTGCTCGGTCCGCTTACGATGCTGACGACGCCGCTGCTCAACCGCGCGGGCGCGCTCGGCAAGGGCGGAGACATGATCGTCGCCGTCGATGACCATCGGGTGAGAACCGAGCGGGATTTTCAGCGCGCGCTCGCGAAGATGAAGCCGGGCGACACCACTTATCTGACGGTGATACGGCCGCTGCCTGGCGGACGTGGTCATAAGACGCTCAAGATCGCGGTGCATCTGGGCGCGATGCACTACGCGAACGCGGGCGGCGGCCCGTAAATTTCGCTCGCCTATCGGAGCACTGTCAGCAGCATCGTTATCGCGAGGATCATTCCGCCAACGTAGGTTCCGAGCGCGCCGATAAACCGTATCGGATGGGGACGGTCGAGCGTCGCCGAAGACAGGATTCCGATCACGATTAGGTATCGGCACGCGGTCACCGCGATCATCGTCCACTGGATCCATTGCGCGGGCGAATGCACGCCGAGATAGAGCATCAGGACGCCGAGCGTCGGAGCGTACTCGGCGGTGTTGCCGTGCGCGCGAATCGCCTTGAAGAGCGGGTCGGAGGGATCGTCGGGAATCGAGCCGGCCTTGTTGGTGCGGCCGCGCGTCGCCGAGACATGGAAGCCGAGAGCGAAGAGCAGGACTCCGAGCAACCCGGTACAGACTACGGCGGTGGCCATGAGGTTTCCTCCCCGTCGGGCTTCACTAGCTTGCCGCGGGGTCTTGCCGCAACCGAATCCAGGGGTGCAGGGCGTATCGGTGGCCGATTCTCTGCTATCATTACGAGAGCCGGCCGGCGCGACGAGCTTTTTTCGCCGCACCGGAAGGCCATACTGCGTTTATCGAAGACGGAATCCTTAAGTTGGAACGTTCTCTCAAAGAGGCGGCGAGCGAACTCGAAGCGCGCCTTTCATCGCAGGAGTACCCGCGAATCCCGGTGATGGGGCTGAAGGGAGCCGCGGGGGCGCTGATGCTGCGCGAGGCGGCGATGCGGCTTTCGCGGCCGATTCTCGCGGTCACGTCGCGCGCGGCCGAGGCGGAGACGCTCGCGAATGAGGTGGCGTTTTTTCTCGGTGAGTCGCTTGAGTCCGACGCCTCGGCGCGCAGGGTGCATCTGCTGCGCGCGTGGGAGACGAAACCGTTCGCCCATATCTCGCCGCCGACGGATGTCCAGGCCTCGCAGCTTGCGGTGCTTTACGCGCTACGCCGCCAGGACGCGCCCCTTGTCGTGACTTCGGCCGAGGCGCTGATGACGCGGACGATTCCGCGCGCGATATTCGACGAATCCGTCGTCCGAATCGCGAAGAACGATCGGCTCGATCTCGACCTGTTGATCGAAACGCTCGCGTCGGCGGGCTATCAGCGGCTGCCGCAATGCGAGGAGCCGGGCGATTTCAGCGTGCGCGGCGGAATCGTGGACGTGTTCTCGCCGCTCTATCGGGAGCCGGTCAGGTTCGAGCTGGAGGACGATCTGGTCATCTCGGTGCGCCATTTCGAGGCCGCCTCGCAGCGTTCGCTCGGCGCGATTCCCGAGGCGACCGTTATCCGCGCGCGTTACATCTCGCCCGCGGTGCTGAAGGAGCGCGAGCTTGCCGACGCGGTTGCGCTGCGCACGGCCGAGCTCGGGATGGTGCGCAAGGAGGCGGGCGAACTGCTGGAAACGCTCGCGACCGGGCTTCTGTTTCCGGGCGCGGAACTCCTGATGCCCTACGTGTACGGGCGTCCGCTCGATTCGCTCTTCGCCTATCTGCCCGAGCGTGCGATTGCGTGGCTGGTCGATCCCGGAAGAATTGTCGCCGAGGCGGCGCGTTTCTCGGAAACGGTCGCGGCGGAAGCGTCGGCCGCCGAGTCGCGCCCGATTTACCATCCGCCGGCCGATTCGCTTTACGTCGCGTGCGAGGATCTCGAGCGCGAGCTTTCCGCGATGAGAGCGGTGGAAACCGGCTCGCTGGTTACCGCGATGGCGCCGCGCGAGGGGTGGGCGCCGCCAATAGAGGTCAAGTCCGCGCCGAGCCTGAAGCTCTCTTCGGTCGAGTTGACCGGGCAGCGCCATGCGATCTCGTTCGAGCCGCTTGCCGCCGAACTCAACGAAGTCCGCCGGGCACGCGCGCGGGCCGTGATGGTGGTCGAGGGGCAGAACCAGGTCGCGCGCCTTAGGCGCCATCTCGAGGCCTACGACATCGAGGTGAACGCTGGATGCTGCACGTTTCCCGAACTGCTCGCCAGTGACGACTTCCGGCCCGCGATAATCGAAGGTGAGATCTCGGCGGGCACGGTTCTGCAGGCCGACAGCCTTTACGTTTACAGCGAAGAAGAGATTTTCGGCGAACCGCGCGCAAGGCGGCGCGCCAGGCCCCGCGCGAAAGGCGCGTTCGTAACCCTCGAGGAGCTGAAACCGGGCGATCTCGTCGTTCATATCGACCACGGGATCGGGCGCTACCGCGGGCTCAAGCATCTGAAGGTCTCCGACGCGGAAGGCGATTTCCTGAACCTCGAATACGCCGCCGGCGGTACGATGTACGTGCCGGTCGAGCGGATCAACCTCGTGCAGCGCTATATCGGCGGCGGCGCCGACGGCGCCGAGCCGAAGCTCGACAAGCTCGGCAGCGGCTCGTGGGAGCGCGTGAAGAAGCGCACCAAGCAGGCCGTGCTCGCGATGGCGAAGGAACTGCTCGAGGTGTACGCCGCGCGCGAAGTGATGGAGGGGCATGCGTTTCCGCATCCGGGCTCCGAGTACCACGATTTCGCCGAGCGCTTCGAGTTTGAGGAAACGCCCGACCAGCAGGCCGCGATCGACGAAGTGATACGCGATCTGACGCGGCCCAAGCCGATGGATCGGCTGATATGCGGAGACGCGGGCTTCGGCAAGACCGAGGTCGCGATGCGCGCGGCGTTCGTCGCCGTGATGGACGGGCGGCAGGTCGCGGTGCTGGTGCCGACGACGATCCTCGCCGAGCAGCATTGGAACACCTTTCGCGCGCGCTTCAAGGACTATCCGGTGCGAATCGAGATGGTCTCGCGGTTCCGCAGCGCCAGGGAAAACAAGGCGACGATCGAGGACGTCGCGCGCGGCAAGGTTGACATCGTAATCGGGACCCATCGGCTGCTCCAGCGCGACGTCAAATTCGCGCGCCTCGGCCTGCTCGTGATCGACGAGGAGCATCGCTTCGGCGTAGCCGACAAGGAAAAGATCAAGAAGCTCAGGAAGCTGGTCGACGTGCTGACCCTGACGGCGACGCCGATTCCGCGCACGCTTCACATGGCGATGCTGGGGATACGCGACCTTTCCGTTATCCAGACCGCGCCGCCCGACCGCCAGGCGATTCGGACGTTCGTCGCGCATTTCGACGACGCGCTGGTGCGCGAGGTCGTCCTGCGCGAACTGAACCGCGGCGGACAGGTGTTTTTCGTGCACAACCGGGTCGAGAATATCGAGTACATGGCGCGCCATCTGCGCTCGCTGATTCCAGAAGCCCGAATCGCAATCGCGCACGGCCAGATGAACGAGAAGCAGCTCGAGGACGTGATGCGCGCGTTTATCGAGAACCGGATAAACGTGCTGGTGTGCACCGCGATAATCGAGTCGGGACTGGATATTCCCAATGCCAACACGATGATCGTCAACCGCGCGGACCATTTCGGGCTCGCCCAGCTCTACCAGTTGCGCGGACGGGTCGGACGTTCGCGCCAGAAGGCCTACGCGTACCTGCTGATCCCCGGCGAGCACATCATCACCCGCGACGCCAAGCGGCGAATCGAGGCGCTGCGCGAGCTGGTCGAGTCGGACTCGGGCGGCGGAGGATTCAAGCTCGCGATGGCGGATTTGGAGCATCGCGGCGCCGGCAACCTGCTCGGGCGCGAGCAGTCGGGCGAAATCGCGGCGGTCGGCTTCGAGCTTTACACCGAGATGATGGACGAGGCGATTCATGAGTTGCGGGGCGAGCCGCAGCGGGTCGAGTTCGAGCCCGAACTGAAGCTCGGGGTTCCGGCCTATATCCCCGAGGCGTACGTCGCCGACGAGAATGAGCGGCTGGTGATTTACCGGAGGTTCGCCCGCGCCGAGTCCGAGGAGGAACTGGCCGAACTGCGCGACGAGATGCGCGATCGGTTTGGGCCGGTGCCGACGCTGGTCGAAAACCTCGTGCAGGCGATGAAGATACGGCGCACGATGCGCGTCCAGATGGTGCTCGCCGCGACGCTCAAGGGAAACCAGCTCGAAATCAAGTTCCATCCCGAGGCCCCGGTCGACACCGCGCGGCTTGCGAAGCTGGCCGACGCGAACCGAAAGCGCATGCGCCTTACCCCCTCCTTCCAGGTAATCGTCGCGGTGGACCGCGCCGAGCCCGGCGACTATACGAAGGCCTTCGCGCAGGTCGAAGCCGTCTTGCAGGCTCTCGCCGCCTGTGAGAATTTGGAGTCCGGGCTGGCCGCGCGCGACGCCGGGCCAGCCGCCAACTGAGGTCAATGTCGTCTAGCCGAAGTTTCCTGTTCGCAGGCGCCACGGCGTTCACCGGGGTGGCGCTGATGGTATTGTGCGGATCCGCGCCGGCCGCGGCCCAGACGATCGACGAAGTAGTCGCGAGCGTGGACAATAACCCGATAACGCTCAGCGACGTGCGCGCGTTCGCCGCCGCCACGGGCACGCATCTGCCCGATTACGGGGCCACTTCCTCGCCGAACTTCAAGCCGGCGCTCAAGCAGGTGATCGAGCAGAAGCTGCTCGAACAGGAAGTCAAGAAATACGACAGCAAGATCGACGACAGTCAGGTCAGCGCCTATATCCAGCAGATCGAGCAGGCGCGCGGCGTCAGCGACCAGCAGCTCCAGCAGGCGCTGGCGCAAAACGGACTCACCTACGCCGCGTTTCGCAAGCAGATCCGCCTGGAGCTGGAAAAGACATTGATGATTAACGACGAGGTGCGCTCCAAGCTCAGGGTTTCCGACGCGCAGGTGAAGGCCTACTACGACGCGCATCGCAACGACTTCATGGTCACGAAGGAGCGCTACAAGCTCGCCCAAATTCTGATCGCGGTGCCGGACAACGCCTCGCCCAAGCAGGTCGCGGCCGCACGCGCGAAGGCCGAGATGGTGCGCAAGCTGGCGCTCTCGGGGCAGGACTTCGCCACGAGATCCGAACAATACTCCGACGACGCTTCCAAGACCAAGGGCGGCGAACTCGGCTACTTCGCGCCGGGCGAGATAATGAACCAGATCCTGGACGCGGTTAAGCCGCTCAAGCCCGGCCAGATATCGCGGATCGTCCGCACGCAGTACGGATTTCATATTCTCAAGCTCGAGAAGCACGAGGTCCCCGGCCCGATGCCGTTCGCGGACGTCAAGAGAGCTATCCGCGATCACCTGCTCGACCAGATGACCAACCAGCAAGTGCGGCAATGGGTCGATACGCAGCTTGTCAAACAACATTACGTTGAAACGCTCTACTAGGCCGGCCGCGCGGCGAAATTCGCCGCCGCTGGTCGCGGTCAGCATGGGGGATCCGAGCGGAATCGGTCCCGAAATAATCGTCAAGGCCGCAATCGCCCTCGCCCGCAACGGCGCGGCGCGAATCGTCGTGGTGGGAGACCTCGCCGCGATGCGCGAATGTGCGCAACGGATCGCCGGTGCGCCGAAGATTTCAGAGTGGCGCGTGGGCGAGCGGCTTCCCAAGGGCCTCGGCGTGCTTGCGACCGGAAAACTCGACGCCGGCGCGCGAGTGCCGGGACGTCCCACCGTCGCGGGCGGCGAGGCGTCGTATCACTACGTCGTCGCGGGCGCAAAGATGGCGCTCGCGGGCGAGGTGGACGCGCTTGCGACCGCGCCGATCAGCAAGGAATGGTGGAATCGCGCGGGCCATCACTACCCCGGCCATTCGGAACTGCTGGCCAGGTTCTCGCACACCCGGCTATGGAGAATGATGTTCGTCGGCGAGCGGCTGAACGTCGCGCTGGTGACGGTGCATATGGGGCTTGCGAAGGTCTCGAAAGCGCTCACCCGCGCGCGGGTGCTCGATACGATTCGCCTGCTCGCGCGCCATATGCGCGAGGATCGCGGGATCGCCAATCCGCGCCTGGGCGTCCTCGGCTTCAATCCGCACGCGGGCGAGGGCGGACTGTTCGGCGACGAGGAGATACGCGTTATCGAGCCCGCGCTGCGGCGCGCGCGGGCCGAGGGAATCGACGCGTTCGGGCCGCTCGCTCCCGATACCGCGTTCATCCGCGTCGACGGGCGGTTCGGCTTCGACGCGGCGGTCGCGATGTATCACGATCAGGGCTTGATAGCGGTAAAGACATTGGAGTTCGACCGCTCGGTGAACGTCACGCTCGGCCTTCCCTTCGTCAGGACCTCGCCCGACCACGGCACCGCCTTCGCGATCGCCGGACAGGGCAAGGCGAACCCGTCGAGCATGCTCGCGGCGATCGAATACGCGGCGCATGCGGCGAGGATGCGGCGCGAGAGGCGCCGAAGCGGCGCGTGAGAAACGAAGCGGGAAGGCGATGGCCGATCGGCTGATAATCCGGGGAGCGCGCGAGCACAATCTCAAGAATATCGATCTTGAGATTCCGCGCGATCGCCTGGTCGTGGTAACCGGGCTTTCCGGCTCGGGCAAGTCCTCGCTCGCCTTCGACACGATCTACGCCGAGGGCCAGCGCCGCTATGTCGAGTCGCTCTCGGCTTACGCGCGGCAGTTCCTGGAGCAGATGGAGAAGCCCGACGTGGATTCGATCGAGGGGCTTTCGCCGGCGATTTCGATCGAGCAGAAGACCACGTCGCACAACCCCCGTTCGACGGTCGGCACGATAACCGAGGTTTACGATTACCTGCGGCTCCTGTTCGCCCGCGTGGGCCATGCGTTCTGCTACAACTGCGGACGCGAGATCACGCAGCAGAGCGTCCAGCAGATAGTCGATCGCATCATGAGCTGGCCCGAGGGCACGCGTATCCACGTGCTCGCGCCGATCGTGCGCGACCGCAAGGGCGAGTATCGAAAGGAGCTGTCCGAGCTTCGCCGCGCGGGGTTCGTGCGCGTCAAGATAGACGGCAAGGTCTACGAGCTTGGCGAGGAGCCCGCGCTCAGCAAAACCCGCCGCCATACGATCGAGGTCATCGTCGATCGGCTGGCGATTCGCCGCGGGATCGAAAAGCGGCTTGCCGATTCGCTGGAGGTCGCGTTCCGCTACGGCCAGGACCTGCTCAAGGTGGAACGGCTCGAAGGGCCGAAAGAGCAGGCGGTTTACTTCAGCCAGCGCTTCGCTTGCGTCGAGTGCGGAATCTCGTATCCCGAGATCACGCCGCGGATGTTCTCATTCAACAGCCCGCACGGCGCGTGCCCGGAGTGCTCGGGAATCGGCTCGATCATGTACTTCGATCCGGAACTGGTGATCCAGAATCCGGAGCTGAGTATCGCCGACGGCGCGATCGCGCCGTGGTCCACGATGAGCTACATGCAGCCGGTGCTGGAGTCGCTCGCGGACCATTACAAGTTCAGCCTTGACCAGCCGTGGAAGACGATCCCGGCCAGGGTGCGCAAGGCGGTCCTTTACGGCTCGGGCGACGAGGAGATCGAATTCGCCTACGAGCGTCGCGGCCATCGCCAGGGCTACGCGCGCCCGTTCGAAGGCGTGCTGCAATGGCTCGACCGCCGCTACAAGGAGACCGAATCGCAGGGCATCCGCGAGATCCTTGAAGCCTACATGAACATGCGCCCGTGCCCGGTGTGCGGCGGCGCGCGGCTCAAGAAAGAGAGCCTGTTCGTGCGCTTCAACGGCAAGTCGATCGCCGAGGTCTCGGCGATGTCGATAAAGCAGGCGCTTTCGTTTTTCGACAATCCGCCGCTGAGCGCGCAGGAGACCGAGATCGGCCGCCCGATACTCAAGGAGATCCGCGAGCGGCTCGGGTTTCTCGCCGATGTCGGACTTGACTACCTGACGCTCGATCGCACCGCGGGCACGCTCTCGGGCGGCGAGGGCCAGCGGATCAGGCTTGCGACCCAGATCGGATCGAGCCTGGTCGGCGTGCTGTACATCCTCGACGAGCCGTCGATCGGGCTTCATCAGCGCGACAATCGGCGCCTGCTGACGACGCTCAAGCGGCTTCGCGATCTTGGCAACACGGTGCTGGTGGTCGAGCACGACCGCGAGACGATGCTCGAAGCGGATTACCTGATCGATATGGGTCCGGGCGCCGGGATGCAGGGCGGATACGTGGTCGCCGAGGGAACGCCGGAGCAGGTGATGCGCAATCCGGCGTCGCTTACGGGAAAGTATCTTTCGGGCGAGGTTGAAATAGAGGTGCCCGCGCGCCGGCGTGAGCCGGACGGGCGATGGCTCACAATCAAGGGCGCCACGCAGAACAATCTTCGCGATCTGACGGTATCGTTTCCGCTCGGGCTGCTGATCTGCGTGACGGGAGTGTCGGGTTCCGGCAAGTCATCGTTGGTGCTCGACACTCTGTACCGCGCGCTCTCGCAGAAACTGCATCATAGCCGCGAGCGCGCAGGCGCCTACCGCAGTATCGAAGGCGTCGAACATCTGGACAAGGTGATTCACGTCGATCAGAGCCCGATCGGGCGCACGCCGCGCTCCAATCCCGCGACTTACACGGGGCTGTTCACGCATATCCGGGAATTATTCGCGCAATTGCCGGAGGCGCGGATGCGCGGTTACGGGCCGGGCCGTTTCTCGTTCAACGTCAAGGGCGGGCGATGCGAGGCGTGCGAGGGCGACGGGATAATCCGTATTGAGATGCACTTCCTGCCCGACGTTTACGTGACGTGCGAAGTGTGCGGCGGCATGCGCTACAACCGCGACACGCTTGAAATCCTGTACAAGGGAAAGAATATCGCGGAGGTGCTCAACATGACGGTCGCCGACGCGCTCGAATTCATGGGCTCGGTGCCGCCGATCCAGCAGAAACTGCAAACCCTGCGCGACGTCGGACTCGATTACATCCATCTCGGGCAGTCGGCGACGACGCTCTCGGGCGGCGAGGCCCAGCGCGTCAAGCTGGCGCGGGAACTCGCGCGCCGCGCGACCGGCCGCACGCTCTACATCCTCGACGAGCCGACCACGGGCCTTCACTTCGACGACATCAGGAAGCTGCTCGAAGTGCTCGGGCGGCTGGCGGAGACGGGCAATACCGTCATCATCATCGAGCACAACCTCGACGTGGTTAAGACCGCCGACTATGTAATCGATCTCGGACCCGAAGGCGGCGACATGGGCGGGACGGTGGTCGCGAAGGGAACGCCGGAAGAGATTGCGCAGGTCGAGGCGTCGCACACTGGGCGCTATCTGCGCGAGCTTCTCGGCCAGCGCGCCGCCGCATAGCGGCGACTATGAAACTGATCCGGCGCATGCGCCTGTTACGCGCGCTCGAACGCTACGTGGCGAAGGCCAATCGGCGCGACGTGACAGCGCGGCTGAACGAATTCCATAAGTGCGAGACGTCGAAGCTCGATTCAGCGCTTGCGGCGATGCAGTCGGCGTCGATCGCGCGCGAACTGTGTGATTAAGCGGGGCGAGATCCGGTGGGTGTCGCTGCCGGATCCAAAGGGCTCGGCGCCACGACCTGCGACTGGTATTGTCGTTGCGATAGAAACGGCGAACGCCTCAGCGCGGCTTTGGCACGACGCGCACCTGCGCGGCCAATCGCGATCGCGCCGCCACTACTCCTTTTCGGATTTTTCCATTGTGACGTCGTAAATGATGCGGCCGTCCGCGACGCGGGCGAAGCGCGGGAGCTGATGCGGCGAGAGTTTGCCGTCGGGCAGGATATGCACGACCGTCCATCCGCGAAGCGTCAGGTGGTCGGAGATGATCCGCCGATGGCATCGCCACCATAGGCCCTCCGAGCACATGTAGGCGGCCGGCTTCGCGCGCGCGAGCTCGATCAGTTCCGCGAGTCCCGCCTCGAATTCCGCCGTCTCCGCGTAGTCAGCGTAAGAGCGAAAAGCGGGCGTGGTCCACGCCGTATGCGGCGAATCGGGCGTCACCTGATGGCGCCGGCCGCCAAGGGATTTCATCCATCGGTACTCGATCCCCGCGCATTCCATCGCGCGCGAGAGTTCATCCTGATTGAATTGCGGCCATCGGCGCGACGACGGAAACGAGCGCACGTCGGCAAGCGCGGCGATTCGGTTCGCGCCGAGGAGTTCGAGGAAACGTTCGAGCGGATGGGTCGAATGGCCGACGGTGTGGATGACCTGTTCGTCAGGCATCGCGGAGGCGACCCGCGCGGGCGTTCATCCCACCGCGACCACCGCGATACCCGAGGCAAGCAGCAGGATTCCCGCAATCGCGGCGATCGCGCGGCCGAACGGCGCGACTTTTTCCAGCAGGACGAAAATCGTGATCGCGGCGACCCAGGCAAGATTCATCGCGCCCGCGACGAACAGCAGCACCATCAGCATCCAGCAGCATCCTACACACGACGCGCCGTGCTTGAGTCCCATCAAGAGGGCGCCCGACGCGCCCTCGCGCCATTCGGTCATGAAGAAGCCCAGCGGAGAGCGGCACTTGCGAAGGCATGCGTTTTTGAGCGGCGTGAGTTGGTAGATACCCGCGGCGATCAGGATGAGCGCGCCGGCAAGCGGCGTGGTGCGGAGCGCGTCGTCGATTATACCGGCACGCTGGAGCCCGTACTGCAACGCGGTCGCGCCAACGCTGAAGAGCGTCCATGCGGCGAGATAGCCGGTCGCGAAGGACCATACCCGGCGGGTGGCGGCGGCGCCCGCATCGCGCGAGCGGGCGATTCGCGCGTAGGTGAGCAGCATCGGGCTCGCCGTCGGCAGCATCATCGCGACCATCATCACAGCCCACATCCAGAAGGTGAGCCAGAGGTCGGCTGCGGACCCTCGATGCGCCGCCGGCATGATCATGCCCGCCATCCCGGCGGAGCCCGAAGCGCCCGCGCCCATCGGCATCCGCGCCATATACACCCACGCGAGCGCGCTTATCGCGACGATCCCCGTCCAGATGACAACGCGGTCGCGCCGGGGAAGACCGGGGGCGGCAAGCGGTTGTGAGTCAGCGGCTGTCGTCATGGGAGAGCGGCCGGAGCGTCGCCGCGCCCTAGTGTGCCGTCTCGTAAATAAGTGCAGCACTCGCCCTGCCGTCGAACTGACGATTGGTGCACAGATTCCGCGCTTTTCAGGCACACTTCGGCTTGTGGCTCTATAGATATTTGCGAGACACTACA
>JAKAVC010000016.1 GCA_021817345.1 Deltaproteobacteria bacterium
CGATCTTCTACAACAAGCGCGTCACGGCCAAGCAGTGGACCAAAAACCAAATTAAAACCTCGCAAACGGAGGCCGTTTGGCCTATTACGGCGAGCTGGAGCCGGAGAGTCAAAACGGAAATTCCGGTTCAATAAGTTGCCCATTTTGGGATGGCACTTGGAAATTGCGAAATCAACCCCGACGGGAACTCGCGCAGGCGGCATCCGGCGAGTAGGCTAACCTCCTAGGGAAGGGCGATGCAGGCACAGCGGCGCGCTCGGAGCGTTGGCGGCGACCAGAGGTGTCCATGCTCGTATTTCTAATCCATGTTCGCGACCCGCAATTTTACGCCGTGCCGGCGGCCAGCCGCGCGAAGAACGGCAACCTGCGCATCATGGGGTTTCCACCGATCGGAATCATGTCGCTCTCCGCAGTGCTCAAGCGTGCCGGCCATGAATGCGTGATGTTCGACCAGGCCAACACCGAGACTCCAAACCATGTCATCATCGAGCAGATTCGCAAGCGGCGGCCCCAACTGGTCGGGCTGAGTTTTCTGAGCGCGACCAGTTATCCCTACGCCAGGATTCTCCTCCGCCAGATCCGCGCCGTCGATTCCAAGGTCAAAGTCGCCATCGGCGGCGTCTTCGCGACGCTGAACGCGCCTCTGGTGAAACTGCAATGCGGCGAAGTGGATTTTGTCTGCCGCGGCGACGGTGAGCAGTTGATTCTCGACCTGCTTGAGCAACTCGACAACCCCGCAGCTGTCGCCGGGCTCACCTGGGCACGAGACGGCCAAGTTGTAAACAATCCGGACCGCGCTGTCGAGCGCGACCTCGACCAGTGGCCTTTCCCGGACCGCGAAAGCCTCGCGCTGGACTTCATCGAGTCGATGCCGCTGGATGTGCCCGCGGTTCTGTCAATGGACCGTTTCACCACGATGCAGGCGTCGCGCGGATGCCCGCGACAGTGTGTTTTCTGCGACATTCCGAGCTTCAACCACGGCAAATGGCGCTCCCGCAGCCACCAGCACGTGCTCGCGGAATTCAATCATCTGAAGGAAAATGGCTACGGTGCCGTGTACTTTGTCGACGATCATTTCCTGTTGCAACCCAAGCGGATCGAAGCCATCTGCAAGGGGCTAATCGACGCCGGTCCGACCATCCACTGGGGATGCGAGGGCAGGGTCGATTCGGTCGCCGAGCATCTGTATCCGTTGATGGCAAAGGCCAATTGCCGCACCGTGATGTTCGGGATCGAGAGCGGCAGTCAGAAGGTCCTCGACCGGCTCAAGAAGAACCAGACCCTTAAAGGAGTTGAGACCGCGGTCACGAATGCCAAGCGGGCGGGAATCGAAACCGTGCACGGCTTCTTCGTGGTCGGCAGCCCTGACGAGACCGTGGCCGACCTGAGGGCGACTTTTGATTTCGCCTCGAGGCTTCCGCTCGACACGTTCAACTTCAACCGCCTATGCGTCTATCGCGGCACCTCGTTGTGGCAGGAATATGTCCGCCGCAACCTGGTCGACGAGGCCCACGACTGGTTCAAGTTTTTCAAGTGCTCCGAGATCGATCCGACCTGCCTGCCGGGTGAGGTGATCAACCGGGAGCGCAGCGCGGGCTTCCGCAGAATATTCGTTTACAAGCTGCTTCATTATCCGCTGCAGACTGTTCGGCTCCTGCGCCGTTTCACGCGCTTCATGCCGATGCGCGGCGTGGTTTACCTGATTCTCAAGCCCTTCCTCGGCCAGCGCCGCGGACCGACGCCGGCTGAGACCCTTTCGCGCGCCGTCGAGCATACGGAACTTGAGGACTCGGCCGCGGCTCCCACTCAAGTCACCGACGCGATGTTCGAGCAGGCGCTGGCCGTTGGATCCGGCAGGAGCGGCCCGCCGAAGTGAATCGCCTGCTTATAGAGTTCCTGAAAAGCCTCTGAGATGGCTCCGCGCAAACCGCAAAACACGCACCCCGCGATTCGTAACCGCAAGCACGGCTCCCGCGCTGATAACCCGCGCCGCGCCAGCGCCGGCTTAAAGCCCGACGATCACGCCGTCAGGGCGCTCGGTATCCGGCTCGAAAGACTGCGCGACGGCGCGGCAACCATGTCGATGACGGTGACCGGGGCGATGAGCAACGGACTCGGCATGTGTCACGGAGGAATAATCTTCACGCTGGCCGACACCGCGATGGCTTACGCGAGCAATTCGCGCGGCATAACCGCAGTGGCCGCCACCGCCGCGATCAATTTCGCAAGGCCGGCCAAAACCGGCGATCGGCTCGTCGCGAAAGCGATCGAGCGCCATTCGAGCCGCCGCACCGGGCTCTACGAAGTCGACGTGACCCGCGACGACGGCGCGATCGTCGCAACCTTTCACGGCCGCGTGATGTTTCTTACGGACGATTCGGGAAAAACCGGCTCATCCGGCTGACGTCGGTCGGCGAGCCGGCGAATCATGATTGTCAGCAACGGCGCGCGGCGCTCAGACCTTGAAGCGGATGTGGATGATGTCGCCGTCGCGCATCACGTAGTCCCGCCCTTCGAGCCTGAATTTGCCCGCTTCCTTCACCTTGGCTTCCGATTTCAGCTCGGCCAAGTCCTCGTAACTCATCACCTCGGCGCGGATGAAGCCTCGCGCGATGTCGGTATGGATTTTCGCCGCCGCATCCAGCGCGGTCGCGCCGCGCTCCAGCGACCACGCGTGCGCCTCGGGCTCGCCCGCGGTGTAAAACGTGATCAGGCCCAGGTGATGGTAGAGCGCCGTGATCAGGCGATCTCGCGCCGGAGCTTCGAGCCTCGCCTCCGAGAGCATCTCTTTCTGCCCCGCTTCGTCCAGCTCCCATAGCTCGGATTCGAAAGCCGCCGCGAGCCGGAACACGTCAAGCCCGTGCGCGCGGAGCGTCTCGCGCTCGCTCTCGGTAATCTCGGCGGTCGCCGCTTCGACCTCGCAGTTCACGACCACCAGGGCCGGTTTTCGCGAGAGGAACCCGAAGCTGGAGAATGCCTGTAGCTCCTGATGGGTCATTTCGAGCATGCGAAGCGGCTTGCCCTCTTCGAGCCATTTGAGAACGCGCTCCAGCGCCGCCCGCTCGAAATCGCTGCCCGTGCGCTCCTTTTTGAGCCGTTCCAGCCGGCGCTCGGTCTGGTCGAAGTCCGCAAAAACCAGCTCGCCCTCGATACTCTCGACCGCGGCCGTCAGCTCCCTTCGATTGCCCGCGAATTGCGGCACCACGATTAGCAGCGCGTCCAGGTCGCGGATTAGCGGCAGCAGGCTTGGGTCGAGCGCGGCGCCTTCCTTCTGCTCCCTGGGATTGGGCGCGAAATCGACGACCGTAAGCTCAACCGGGATCTTCTTTTTCGAGCCGTAGATCGCCTCCAGGTTGTCGAGCCGCGCGTCGCGCACCTTGATCTGGCCCGGACGGGCGCGCGCTTTTCCCTCGGCTGCTCCGTGAATCGGCGCAAGACCCGTAAGGGCATGAAACACTGTTGATTTTCCGGCGCCTCGCGCGCCGATTATTCCCGTCTTCACAAGCTATCAAGAATGGCAGACATCGCGAGCGAGCGCATCCTGCCCGGCCGGAGCCGCCAGAAGTCGCAACCCCAAGAAACACCCGAGACGAGCGAATCCCGGTTCATCCGGCCGACCAAACCCGCGCGGCTTGACAGCAGGCCCTACAATAAACTGACTATCCTGGCGCCGGTTCAGTGACGCACGCCGGCCTTCCTTCGATTCTGAAGCGACCCTTCGGGTCTCGAATCAAGGCGGTCCCCAGCTAGCCGACCACGATCCGGTTTGAATACTAACATCCGATCTGTGATACAAATCCGATTGCCTTCGGAGCCTTCTTCGTTCTTTCACAAATGCCGGGAGGCGGAACGCGAGGACATCGATGCCCCAGGCGCCTGACGACTACCGGATGCGTTATCCGGTCGACTTCGGAGATATCGACCCGAGCGTCCGCCTGAGGGTCGTTCAGCTATACGCCGCCGATATGGCGAAATCGCGTGGGTTCCTCTGGCTCCCGCCGAATCGAAATCCGAAAACCTGCGTCTTCCTGGCCCATCCGCGGGTCGACTTCAGCCATCACTACTCGATTCCCTACTGGGTCGAAGCGGGATTCGCGGCCTTTGCGCTCAACACCCGCTATCTGAACAACGACGCCACGATGCTGCACGAAAACCTTCTGCTCGATATCGCGGCCGGGATTCGATTCCTGCGCGAGGAAGAGGGCTTCGAGCGGCTCGTGATGCTCGGCAACTCGGGCGGAGGCTCGCTGTTCGCCTATTACGACGCGCAGGCGCGCACCACTGCCGGAGGGCGCGTCGCGTCGCCGCCCGGCGGCGGCCCACCCGATCTGAATCGGTTCGATTTGCCAACCGCCGACGGCTTTATCCTGCTCGCCGCCCATCCGGGACAGGGCGCCGTCCTGATGGGCTCGCTGGATGCCGCGGTGGTGGATGAGTCCGATCCGTTTGCGAGCGATCCGGAACTCGACATGTATGACGAGCGAAATGGCTTTCGCACGCCGCCCGAGCCGAGCCGCTATTCCTCCGAATTCATCGCCCGCTACCGTGCGGCCCAGCGCGCCCGCGTCGCGCGAATCGATGCGATTGCGAGACGCCACATCGCGGAGGCCGGGAATGCGCGCGCCGCGATGCGCTCCGACAGTTTCAAGTCGGCGTCCGCCGAATATCGCCATTTCATGGAGCGGCGCGCGACGGCGCCGCGCATGATGGTCATCTACCGGACGCAGGCAAACCCGAATTACCTCGACCTCTCGCTCGACCCTTCGGAGCGCGCGGTCGGCTCGATAATCTCGCCGCGTCCCGACCTTGCCAACTATCACGTCTTCGGCCTTGGCCGGATAGCCACGCCCGACGCGTGGCTCTCGACCTGGTCGGGGCTCTCCTCTTACGCGCGCACGGAATTGAACCTGCCTGAGGTGACGGTGCCGACGCTGGTCGTGGGCGCAAACGCCGACCAGGACATCTTTCTTTCCGACCTGCGCGTCCAGTACGAAGCCTCGGGCGCTCGCGACAAGCAGCTCGCCTTCGTCGAGGGCGCCGATCACTTCATGCGCGCCGCAGGCTTGAACGCCCATCTCGGCGACCCGCGGCCGCGCCTGATGAAGCTGCTGTGCGACTGGACGCGCGAGCGCTTCGCGCCCTGACACCGGCGGGAAAGCCTTCGCCCCTGGTGCCGCGCGCGCGCAAGCGAGGCTACTGGGCGTACGCGGTCACGACGAAACAATCGCCCCCGGCGACGCGCAGGGATTCGAAGCTTTCGCGGACCTGGTTGAAACGGCCACAATCAAGATCGCACTGCAGCGCCTTAAGCCCGGCGTTAATCGCGTGTTCGTCGAGCGCCGCGAACGCCGGAATCGCCGCGCGAAAGCGCTCGTCGAAAAGCAGTTCCGGCCGAGTGCGCGCAGCCTCGAACGCGGAGCAGCGGGCGCTCGCGCGAACGATCGCTTTCGACGTGCAGCGGCTGAAACCGCCCCGAAGCGCAGCGGTTACTATCGTCCCCAGGGCCGGGTACGAAAGCCTGAGCAGAGAATCGATTTGGGGAAAGTAATGACGATACCAGAGACCCTGGAAGTTATCGCGCGTAATCCCCTCAAACACCGCGCCGAATCTCACCACGCGCCGGAACTCGCGAAAAACCGCGTCGAGGTCTCCAATCCCGCCCGAGATGCCGGAGGCAATCACGCAGTCGATCGAACCGCGAGCAAACGGAAGCGCGAGCACGCTCGCGCATACCGCGTCGAAGCGGCGCTCGTGCCTGAATCGCGCGAGCCCGGTTTCGTTCGCGTCGAGCACCAATTTTTCGAAACCCCGCTGTGCGAGCGCTTCGAAGTGGCAAAGTATTTCGGCGCCAATTCCGAGTACGCGGTGCGCGCTCAATTGCCCCGCTGCGGACACGAGGGCTTCGGCAACCGCGGGATCCCCGTGACGGTGGCTGTCACCATCCGGAGCGAACGGGGCGTAACCGATACCGGATAAATCCAGTGTCATCATGTCCGAGTTATCCCACTATCTGAACTTGCATCCCGCGCATAGCCCAGGCAAACGCCTGCCACTGCGGGCAACGGCAGCAATCGCCGTACACTGGCGCACGGACGATATTGATAGCGCGAACGACCTTCATTCGCCGAACCTACGCCCGACGGCACCTCGATCAAAACGCGGCTTGTAAGACGGCCCTCTGTACCGGGATCAGCAGTGACCAGGCCCGTCGCGCCGGCAAGAATGAGCGGGGGCCCTGTGTGCCGGGACGAGTAAGGCTGCGGCGGGTTACAAATTCGGTTGGCTCATGCCATGGAATCGGGTGGTCGGCGGACGCTCGCGCGACAGCCCACTTTTCAGTTTCGCGCGGCTCCGGTAAGGTTCATGCTTGGCTCATCGCTTGCGGGAGGCGTGCGGGAAAGCTGCGAATTTCACAGTTACCCGAGGCACCGCGGAAAGCGCTTGCTCACGAGATGCTTGAGTGCGAGCACGTGAACCAAGGGGCCACCCTAGCTCAGTCGGTAGAGCAGCTGATTCGTAATCAGCAGGTCGTCGGTTCGAATCCGACGGGTGGCTCCAATGAAATCAAGGGTTTTTCCGCTGTCAGTTCCCTGAAAATTCGTCTGGGTGCCTATGAGGTGCCTACACCGCTCCCTCGGCGTTCGCAGGAATCTCACCCAGTTTACAGAAACACTCCTTCCCGACTCTTCGTTAAAATCGAAACCTGCGAAAGATGGTGCTTACCAATTCTCGCTTAGGGGAGACTTCCCGTCGAACCCCCGGATTAGAGTAGCCGCTTCTCGTATCGCACGATTGGACCACCTGAAATAATCGCCCTCTTAGGGCACGTGAATTCGCGCTGGCGAAAGGCCGTCACCCCGAGGCGCACTCGGATCGCGTCGCGGATCTATTGAGACTTTTCGAGTGCGTACCAATCCCGCTCGAAAAGCTTGGTATAGTTGTGCCCGGCTCCGCTTCGCTCCTGGCTCTCGCCTTGCGCTTCATGACTTTATCGTAAGGCGGCTTGAGTCGTGAGCGTGCGCAATATCCTGGAGGAGGGACTGGCACCAATGTTTCCTAAGTTGCTCCAGCGGTTGGCGGACGTACTCTACGCCCAAGGTACGCAATTTGGCTCTCGTCCTCTCGGTGAGGTCGCTTCTGTGCTCTCATTTCTTAAGGCTGCGGCAATTGACCTTGACGATCAGAGTGCCCTGGCTGCCGTGTCAGCCGTCCTCTTACCACCTGCTGATGCTCGTCGCTTCATTGCGGAAATCGGGCTGTCTTCCGAATTAGTGCCTGATCCAAAACCTTCATTGATCGGAATAGAGAATCAGCTGGCTGACGTTGTCAGCAACGGCTCTCGCCCGCAAGCGGTGGTCGCTGCATCTCTGCTCTTTGCACTGTACCGCGATGCGGCACGACGTGGTGACAGAAGACGCATGGATGGCGTGCGTTCATGGGTCGAGCTAATTGTGGAGTCAGAGACGAATGCGGCGTTGAAGTCGGTACTCATATCCGAAATTCAAGGGACCGAAATTCAGCAACCTCCCGCATCGCCAATTAGGAGGAAGAGTCTTCTGTTCTCAATGTCAATCGACCTTGTCGGTTCAACGGACGCAAAAACCCGCGTGATGCGACTGGTCAGAGACAAGGCAGAACGCATCGATGAGTTCAACACGGAGATTTACAAGAGGTTTTGCCGCATCGAAGAGGTTTTCTATCGGTCTGCGACCAGCAGCTACGGCGCCGCCAGGCCGATTGATCTTGAGAATTTCTTCGTTGTGAAGGGTATTGGTGACGAGATATGGATTCTTTGTGAAGCGCCGATCGATGACGCGGAATTGGTCGGACATCGACTGATCGATAGCGCACTGCAAATCGCAGTAAAGGAAGTCGATTTTTTTGCAACAGAACACGACGACGGAGGGCAGTTTACGGCCGATTTTGATTATGGAGCGTTCGAGCCCGTTCGCTCCCCAATCAAGGTCTTTCTCGATACGATACAGCATGCCTCTGACGTAGGCAAAATCCGTGACGAGCATATGCGCCGCGTCATTCCGCAGATTCTGGAACGCTTTCACGGCTCTCCTGCACCTGCAGCGGAGATCGCGAAGGTGTCAAACCGTCTGTGTCTTGGGAGATCAGAGGCTTGCGCGTGGTCCGGAGTGGAGGCGTACCGGACCGACTTCATCGGTCATGAAATAGACCGATTCTTCCGCAGTACCAAAGCTGCGCTTCCTGGAACAGTCGTTATCGGAGAGGCGCTGGCTCATACACTCGGCTTAAAGTTCAACGGGCCAGATGATGGCATCCTCGAGGTGCGCAATCGCTCTGATGTCGTCCTTCGGGGAGGTGAGCCTTTCGATCCTATCCATTGCCGTTCCAAGATGCTCACGGAGAGCGACATGAAAGGGATCTCGTATGCATATAAGACGTACGTGCTCTTTTCGCCGCGAGCGCTGAACGCGGTCTGATCAACGACAATTAAATCTGCCGGTTGACGACAATTAGATTTGCCGGTTGTCGCCGTCCCGACGGCGCGGGAAAGAAGTGGAGCCAGGCGGTGAGGCTCCATGGTGAAGGATGCGCAGGTTGGGG
>JAKAVC010000161.1 GCA_021817345.1 Deltaproteobacteria bacterium
TGTTTGCTCCGCTGGGTCGGTTTCTTCGCTGCTCTCACGTGTGCTCGCCCAGAACGCTCGGGCCCATTCCCGCTGCACCCGGCGATCGTCGGTGTTCCACCATCTGAGGTCGTCGATCAGCCGGGCCCAGTCCACGGGAACCTGTTTCGATTTGAGCAGGCTGATAGCGTGACGCAGATGTTCATGCAGATCGTCGAATGAGCAGGCGAGCAAGGCGCTCATCCTGCGCTCAACGCCCGCGCCGTCGGTGGCAAGGGCCAGCTTCTCCATCGAAGCGCCCAGGTTGGTGTAAGCTTTTTCCGAATCGTTCCTGGGCCAGGAGATCTGGTGGAAGGCGAAAAGCCCCGCGACGAGCAGATAGATCCTTTCGTCGCGGTCGAGTTCTCGCGCGGGAAGATTCGGCGAGACCCTTGGCATAACGTACGGGTATGCCTGGTTGGCAGCCGCCGGATTGCGCCCCAGAGTGCGGCGTAACGCGGCGAGAGTCGCGCGGTCGTCGCGTTTAAGCAACGATTCAAGAAAGCCCACGAATGCACGGTCCGCCGCGATCCGATCCGAATTCATAGTGTCTCCTCCGGCTCCAGCGTGTGCCTGAGTTTGCGGTTGAACGCACGCTCGGTCACGGCGACGGCCTTGAGTTCGCGGGTGCTCGCATTCAGATCGCGTACAGTCTCTTCGAGCGCTTTGCGCGCGACGCCCCGCACCTCGGCGCGCCATCGAAGAAGCTCGTCCTCGCGCGCCGCCGCGTCCAACTTAGGCAATTCCATCATCAACCTAAGGAACCGCGATTCGAGTACTGGCCAGAACCTGCGTTCGGGTGCGAGGCTTCGGGCTATCGGCTCGATATCCTCGCGCCGCGGCGCGAGCCCGGTTGCTTCGGGCGGTGTCAGAAGAACCTTGGCAAAGGTCCATGACGCAGCTCTGAGTTCTCGCCCGATCTCTTCGGTATATGCGAGTGCCTTTCCAAGATCGCCCAACAGTTCATGGTCTTCGAGGTATGCAAGCGGCAGTGGCAGCCGCTCATGGCGCCATAACGTGACGCTTGCTGCCTTTCCCTCGTCGGTCGCGAGCCCTAACGCGGCGAACCGATAGGCTGGCTTGAAGCGGGGCGATTTCGCATCGGGATTTTGGGCGAGTTGCGCGAGCCAGTTAAAGATTCGGGGACGCAGCTCTTCAGCTTCAAAAAGCGCGTGACTGTCGCGCCATAGCGCCCGGTCCTCACGAAACGAGACCGGAACAGGCCCGCGCTTTGGATCGCGTCGATAAGCCTTTAGCGGATCGAGAGGCATCGGGTTCGCGAGCTTGAGGCCCTGCTGAAGCTGGCAGCGCATCACGACCAAACGTCCCCCCTCCATCTCCGGGTAGAGATAAATTCGCCGGCTTTGCCAGGTCAGGTAATCGAGGTAGCCCGCAGGTGTAGTGCCGTCTTTACGCGGCTGCTCGGGGTTGTCCTGCTCCCACGCCGGCAGATCCTCGCGCCGACTTCGCGGAATGGGGCGATCGCCGTCATAGCGTACGAGGTTTAGCATCAGGGTCTCAAACAGGCTGTCCCCCGTAACCAGGATCGAAAAACCGCGAATCAGCGGCGAATCGGAAAAGTAAAACGGCAAGCTCTTGCCGAAGCCAACGGAGTACGCCTGCCGAGCTATCAATCCTCGCGCGGCATGTGCGGGAGTTAGCGCCGGTGGCGCACCCTCGTGGGTGTGATCAAACAAGGTCGTATTATTGCCGCTGGAGAGCTCCTGAAACAGGATCGAAACCGGTTGCGCGCCCACTCCTGCAATTTCCGGCACCTGATAGAACGGCCGTTCGGGATGGAACAGCTCGAAGCGTTCGTGCCATCGCGTGAAGTACGCATCGAGCTTCTCTTCGTTCCATCGCCCCCGCTGCCATAGCTGGAACCATTCGCCAATGCTCGCAGGCCCGAAGTTCCGATGAAGAATCGCGAGCAACAGGCGATGGAGCGCAACAGTGACCAAAGGCGATTCATCGAAGAGCTCGCGGACTTCGTGTGCACGGAGCAGCGCGTCGGCGAGGCTCAATTCCTGCGCGCTGCCGTCGGCCGTCACACACGGCACCCAAGGTTCATCGAGCAGGTTAAAATTCGTTCCCATCGCCCTGTTCACCGATCCGCGAGATTACGACACCCAACTCCGAGTCAACAAGGACTTCGAAATTTCCAATCCGCTCGCGCCCCGACGCGTCGAGCCTGAGCACCCGATGGTGGCGAAGAAGGGGTGAGCGCCGCCACCCGCGCGGGCGGCGCGATTCATCCTTCAAAAGCGCCCGAGCCAAACTGCGATGGGTGATTCGGACTTCTTGCCGGAGAAATGCGATCGTCTCGTCACGACTGGGCTCGCGATCCGGATCGAATGAAGCGCTCGCTCCAAGTGCCACAACTGACACTGCGGGACCCTCCGAGAGACGGGTCAGCGCCTGAAGGGTCGGATGCACGTCGGGATTGTCCTCGTCGAGGCTGACGTTCTCTTCGAACAATGATTCGTCGTCGGGAGCTGGAATCCGATTCTGTCTGGCAACAGTTTCGTATTTGTCACGCTCAGCTCTCAGGTTCGACTCACTTTCGGTCCAAACCTTCCGGAGTGATTCCGAGGCGGTTTCAGGGCAGGCAACGTTCTTGCCGTAAACGAACTCTATGAGGCTCTCTACGTCGCCCGGAACGTCGACGAATTTGCGGTCAGCGATCGCAATCCATGAGCGGAGAAGAATATGGCGATCGTATACCGCCTCGGTGCCGCCGCCGAAGTCCGGAACGCCGTCGCGAAGTTCAGGCCTGAGCAGGAGCATCCGTGGCGCGGCGAGGTTTTCGGGGCGCGCGCGCTCATGGCGATGCAACCGGCCGGCGCGCTGAAGGAGCAAATCCACGGGCGCGAACTCGCTCACCATCAGGTCGAAGTCGAGGTCGAGACTCTGTTCGATGACCTGCGTTGCGACGATTACCGCGCGGTTGGGGCGCTTGACCTCACGCATATTTCCCTCGCCAAAATCGACGAAAGTGCCTCTCTTGCCGAAACGGGCCAGCGTGCGTTTCTCGCAAAGGTCGCGCTGTTCGAACGGGTAGCGCGCATGGAAGAGCATCAATTCCGGTTCGCCGTCATCCGCGGCCCTGGGAAAGAAACACTTCAGCGATAGGTATACTGCTTGTGCGCGGTCCACGGTGTTGCATATCACGGCTACGCAGCCGCCACCGTCGAGCATCGATGCAAGCCGCTCGCCGAGAGATGCCGGGTCGAACCATTCAAGAGCGATACGACGGCGTGAGCGCTCGCTCAGGGAGATCTCGCGTTGGTTCTGGCCGTGCGCGTTCGCCCACATGAGCCGCGGATAAGGCGGACACGATGCGCCGAGACCGCGCTCCTTGTAGCCCAGTCCCTCCATATAGGCCTTGCCCAAGGCCTCGCGACGGGCAGATGGCAGCGTTGCGGAAAGCAGCACGACCGACGAGCCGAGCGATGCGAGCCATTTAAGCAGCCGCTCCATCAGTGTTGTCATACACGCGTCGTAGGCGTGGACCTCGTCGATGACGACGGTCTTGCCTGCAAGTCCGAAGAGGCGAACGAAGTAGTGCCTCGTCTGCAGAACAGCCATCAGCGCCTGGTCCACGGTGCCGACCCCAAAGGGAGCCAAAAGCCCACGCTTGCGGTAAGTAAACCACTCCGCGGCGACAACCGTTGACGCGAGCGCGTCGTTCCCGGAGTCGCTTCCGGCCCCGCCATATATTCCGGACGGGCGGTTCTCCTCCGCCTTTTCCAGCAGCGTCTGGAACTCTGCCGATAAAGCGGCATGGCCGTGCAGAAGCTGAAGGTTGACCTCGCCGACGCGCGCCTTTTCGAGGAACGCGCGCACCCGCGAGAACATCTGATTGCTCGTGGCCTGGGTCGGAAGCGCGAAGTAGCATCCGTGCTGCCCGACCCGAGCGGCAAAATGCTGCGCGAGGTACATCGCGGCTTCGGTCTTTCCCTCGCCCATCGGCGCTTCAACAATGAACAGTGCCGGCTCGGAGAGACCCGATGCCGCTTCGATCGTCGCGCGCTGGAGCGGGTTGGGCGCGATATCCGGAAACAGGGATTCAAAGCTCGTCGCGGAGGAAACGGCGGCGTCGGCAAGCCATCGAAGCTCGCGGACGGCGCGCTCGGCATGCCGTGCGGATTCGGCAGCGTAGCTGTCAAGGGTGAGAGTGCCGGGGTCGGTGCCAGGCACGACGGCGTACGGGAAATAGTTCTCCATCGATCCGATCCAGTCGGCCACGGAGACGAATCCGGCGAGCGCCGTCGCGGTGGCGTTATCGGGTATTTGCGGTAGACACTTGGGTACGCCAACGATCTTTGCCAGTGCGTCAGCGATTGTTGTCCGAAGATCCTGCCAGGCTCTATCTCCGATGGCGCTCGCGCCGGCCTTTTTAACCCCTTCGAGGTCGCTGCTTGTCGCGAAACGGCCATGATGGGCGCCGCTAATGCGGGCGAAGAGCGAGGATGCGTTCGGCGGAAACCCATAGCGCTCGGTCAGGATCTCGGGCAGGACGGTTGCGGTTATCGCTCCATGCGCCTGGGGAGCGCGCAATCGGGGGCAGGATAGGCCCGCCTCAGCGAGCAGGTTGCGAACGGTTTCACGCTCTTGGGGCGAAAAGCTTGTATGCAGTTGGAAGGCCGGTGAGATTTTTCCGAGGTCGTGGAGTCCGGCAAGAAACGCTATCCACTTCGAGTGATTGTGGTCCGATAGGAAGTCTCGCAGCGAGGTGTGGCCTACGCGGGTCGCGCACAGATTTGCCGCTACCTGTGCTACATCGAGCATGTGGCAGAGCGCTGGATGGTAATTGTCTGGCGCTCTCCATTTTGCCCAGAGAACCAAAAGCTTCACCATGGTGATTCACCCCCTTCTGGTATCGCCGCAGCCTAAATCTGACAAAATATTTGGAGAAGACGCCATTGCCCAGTTCGGTGCCATCGACAATCTGCGGCTCATACGGCCTTGGCACAGTACCCGCCTGATGGCGCAGCGCAGCGCCCCTTATTGATTAACTGATTCTGCGCGGGCGCTCAGCGCGGATTCTGAGCATGGTCTGGCGCTGGACAACGGTTTCGGGAGCCCGATCAGGCTGCTGATTTTGTCGCTCGACAACCGCTCGATTCCAATGTCGTACCTCTCAAGCGGATTTCGAACCTTAAACGGTAGGTCCGGACCTGCCTTGGCGGGCCGCCCCGATCCGGAAGGCGTGCAGTCATAGCGGCCGGTGCCCGCACCTCTCTTCAATTCCGCTTCTCGGGCTCCTCGCTCTTGCTCGGGCGGATATCGAGCGTTTCACGCGCCAGCACCTGAGCACATGGGGCATATTGATCAACCCCCTGCCAGATTTGCGTTCCTATCGCCGTGTTTCAGGGCGGTATCCGCCGGGTGTGTAAAGGTCCCTGATATCGCTCGGGGGTCCACCCTCGGCTATCGACGGACCGGGGATGCGGGCCATCAGCGTCTCCTATTTGGCGGCTGACGGTGCGCCATCCTCGGAAGCGGAAGTTCCGGGCTTAAGGACGGAGAGCCGTTCGATCGAGGTCTCTGGCACTCGAAGCAATGCGACGGGCGGATCGTGTGGTCGATCTGCTCCATTGGCCTCGACGTCGCGGCGTTGCAGGAACCGCATTCGGGTGGTGCTGGTGCCGACAAATGCAGCGGCACGTAAGCTGCGTCTTTCGGGCACCCGCCCTTCGAAACGCACGTCCACATACGGAATCCCGTCGATCACCTTCAGCGACCGGACGGTACCCGGCCACCATTTCCCCTTGCCTAAGCGCACAAGCCAGACCCACACCGGCCTGCCGGGCACAAGATCGACTACCTCTGCTGGCTCCATTTCTTGATTTGTGCTTTTTCCCTTCGGAGCTTATCGGATGGCAGGACTTAATCGGTCACAATTCGAGGACGCTCGCTTGGTAGTTTCAGCTCTTCCGGGTTGAAGCCCGCGCCAAAGACGAGATTGCCCAGATGCCACCTCGCGTCTTTCCAGCCGTCGCACCGAATCGTGCGATTCGGCCTTGTCGGGCTGGCGATCTCATTAACCGAGTCCGAACCCGAGCTCGGACTTGATGCCGCGAGAGGGATCTGCATCGGGCGAGGCTCAGGTCAGTTCCTGCCGTGAGCAGGAAACAAGCTCCGCTCTGCTCGGGACAGAGAATCGAACATTGCCGCCGCGTTCGGCGCCGCAATCATTGCGTCCGTTGCTTCAGGACGCGCGAAAAGCTGCGCGAGTTTGGCCAACCACGGAAGGTGCAGCTCATGGAACTTAAGGCCGAGGACGAAAAAGAGATGCGTGGGGCGGCCATCCAGGGCGTCGAAATCGACACCGGCACGCGAACGGCCAAGCACCATAAAGGGTCGGACCACGTGCTCGGGATGGCGATTCATAGTGTGCAAAAAGGCCACGCCATTACCAACTGCGCTCGGCATGATGTTCTCGCGCTCGATCAGCGCGCCGACGAACCAGTTTTTGTCTCGCACCAAGCCGAGCCGATTGGCAGTATCGGCCAGCTCTTCAATGACGCCGATTTTCGTAGTCGCCGTCAGCTCCGGCACGATATGGCTCGGTTGGAAGCAGCTCGCGAGGTCGAGCATTCGGCGCGGCACTTGGATTCGATTTTCGAATTCCGGACGCTGCGGCACGACGCCGAGCATCTGGTCGTCAAGCCAGGCATCAAGCATGGCCTTGCGAAAGCGCCATTGATTTCCGATTTTCACGCCGGGAAGCGACCCCTCCGAAACGAGCTTGAGAACCGTGCGCTCGTTCACATTCAGGTATGTCGCAACTTGCCGCGCCGTCATAAGCCGGTCGCTATGCTCGACCGATTCTTCCGCAGATTTACGGAGAAGGTTTGACACGGGCATTATATTACGTAAAACTACGTGAAACTACAATCGATTACGATAATGGCTAGAAAGTCGCGAATTTCTTGCGAAAGCCACTGCTGTTCAGGCGGCGTCCACGTCATCTTTACGTCCACGGAAAAGCGCCTTTTGCGGGGCCAGAAATTCCAAGGCTCGGAGTTCATCAGAGTCGATTTTTCGAATGCCGATTTGCGCGATGCCGAGTTCCTGAACGCTTCCCTTGAGGAGTGTGATTTTTCCGGCGCGGACCTTCGGGGAGCGCGCTTTATCGCATGCGACTTGCGCGGCGCCAATTTCACGCGGGCGACTTTCGGCTGGACACGTTTCGATGGCAGTTGGCTGATCGGGGCTCGCGGCCTTTCCCTTCACATGAGCGATTACGCGAGACGCAAAGGGGCGCTGCTGTGGTTGTCGTGACGGCGAACCGCGATACGCGAGAGTCGTCGGGAGCTAAATGAGGTGGGAGTAGTGAGAAACGGAAACGGCTCCGCCGCACTTTGCTGGGCGGGACCGTTCAAAATCGGCGAGTATCTTGCCGGCGTGGTCAGTGGCCAGAGTCCGAGGCTGCCGGACGCGCCTGGTGTGTACGTCGTATCCGAGCGGACCTGGAGCGGAGTCCCCGACCGCACCGGCAATCTTCTCTACGCTGGCCAGGCGCCCTACCTGCGGTATCGAATCGGCCAGCTTCTCTGCGACCTCCTCGGCTTCACCAGCGATGACCCGGCGGATGCAGAGGCTTACGAACATCGCGGCGGACATCTGCTATGGCACCGGTATTGTGTTGCGCGCGGCGTCGAGCCGATGAATCTGTACTTCGCGTGGTGCACGCCCTGCAAATGTATGGACTGCGCACTGAATAGACTGTTGGAAATGACGCTGTTCGCTTCTGCTTGCGGTCCGCGGCGAACTTGCGAGAAACACAACCCGACGCTGGATTTGATTTATAACTGCTCTGCTTGCGTAACGCTCCCCGGCCTATTGGCGCGGCTGTCGCATTTGGACAAAAACTGAGCCGCTTTCGACATTTGTGAGGCTGAGAGGAATCGCGCATAAATAAGCGCGGCTGGTGGGAATCTGTCTCGATGCACCTGAGCATTCGGGAAGTCTCAAGACTTCTCAAAGTTTCCGAAAAAAGAGTAAACGAATGGATCAGGCGCGGAATTTTGCGCGCCGACGCCGTCAACCATCAATACCAACTTCACCGCAGCGACCTGCTCGAGCTGGCGTCCTCGGGCGAAATCGACGTCCGCGCCGAGATTTTCTCGTCCGCCAAGCCGGACGACGGGCACGCATCTTTGCTGGTCGATGCTCTGCGCGCCGGCGGAATCTTTCGTCGGCCGGGCGGCGCTGACAAACTGGCGGTGCTGCGGGACATAGTCGATACTCTGACGCTGCCGCCCGGGGTTGACCGAGAAGCTCTCGTCCAGCTTCTGCTGGCGCGCGAGGCGATGGGCTCGACCGCGATCGGCGAAGGAATCGCCATCCCGCACGTCCGCAGACCCATTCTGTTGAGCGGTTCCGCCGCTTCGATTTCCTTGTACCTTCTCGAACGGCCTGTC
>JAKAVC010000094.1 GCA_021817345.1 Deltaproteobacteria bacterium
CAGGTACATGAACCAGATGCCTCCGACGAGCGCGAACGGCAACGCCAGCATCACGATCAGCACCTCGACCACGTTGCCGAAGTTCAGGAAGAGGAGCAGGAAGATTATCGCGAGCGTAACCGGCACGATTACCTTCAGGCGCGCCCGCGCTTCCCGCAGGTACTGGTACTGCCCGCTCCAGTCTATCGTGTAACCGGGCGGGAGTTTGACCTCGCGGCCGACCGCCTGTTTCGCCCGCTCGACGTAGCCGCCCACGTCCTGGTGAGGGTCGATATCGACGTAGATCCAGGCCTGGGGGCGCGCGCCTTCGGTCTTGATCGAGGGCGGTCCCGTCCGGGTGAAGATACGCGCGACCTGGCTTATCGGGACCTCCGCGCCGGTGGGAGTGGGAATCAGCACGCGATCGAGTTGCTCGGGCGTCCATCGGAATCCGCTACCGTAGCGAACGTTTATCGGAAAACGTTCGAGCCCTTCGATCGTGTGCGCGATGTTCATCCCGCCAATCGCGGATTCGATCACGTCCTCGACGTCGCCGACCGTAAGCCCGTAGCGCGACGCCGCGCGCCGTTTGACCACGAAGTCGAGGTAGTAGCCGCCGGTGACGCGCTCGGCATACACGCTCTGCGTACCCGGCAGATCGCGGATGGCCGTTTGGACCTGCTGGCCGAGTTTCTGCAGAACCGACAGGTCCGGCCCGCCTATCTTGATGCCGACGGGGGTTTTGATCCCGGTCGAAACCATGTCGATCCGGTTTTTTATCGGCATGGTCCACGCGTTGACCACGCCGGGGAAATTGATCGCGCGATTCATTTCCTGCGTGAGCTTGTCGATCGTCATGCCGGGCGGCCATTCGGAAGGCGGCTTCAATTCGATCGTCGTCTCGAGCATCTCGAGCGGCGCCGGATCAAGCGGCGAAGTCGATCGGCCGACCTTGGCAAACACATGCCTGACCTCCGGAAATTGCATGATGATCCGGTTCGTTTGCTGCGCGACCGCAACCGCCTCGGTAATCGACACCCCAGGCAGCATCGAGGGCATGTAGAGCAAATCGCCCTCGTTGAGCGGCGGCAGGAACTCGGAACCGAGCCGCCCGTAGGGCAGCACCGTGAGCAGAAGAATCAGCGCCGCGACGGCAAGCACGACCCATCTGAGCTTTAGCGCCCATCTGAGCAGCGGGCGATATGCCCATATCAAAAACCGGCTCAGCGGATTCTCCATCTCGGGACGGATTCGCCCGCGAACGAGGTAGCCCATCAAAACCGGCACCAGGGTTATCGAGAGCAGCGCGGCTCCCGCCATCGCATAGGTTTTCGTATAGGCGAGCGGCTTGAACATCCGGCCCGACTCACCGGTAAGCGCGAATACGGGCAAGAAGCCCACCGCGATAATCAGCAGCGAGAAAAACAGCGCCGGGCCGACTTCCTTTGCGGCGTCGAGGATTATCTCCCAGTGCGGCTTTTTGCCGCGGTCGCGTTCGAGATGCTTGTGCGCGTTCTCGATCATCACGACCGCGCCGTCGATCATCGCGCCGATCGCGATCGCGAGCCCGCCGAGCGACATGATATTGGCCGCGATTCCCTGCGCGTACATCGCGGTCATCGCCATCATGATTCCGAGCGGCAGCGTGACGATTGCGACCAGCGCGGAGCGAAAGTGGAAGAGAAACACGATACAGACCAGGCCAACGATGACACTTTCCTCGACGAGCTTCTGCCTGAGCGTGTCCTGCGCGCGATGGATCAGCGCGGAGCGGTCGTAAACGGTGACGATTCGCACGCCTTTCGGGAGCGTCTTCTTGAGCTCGGCGAGCTTCGCCTTGACGCGATTGATAACCTCGAGCGCGTTGTTGTGATAGCGCATCTCGACGATGCCGCCGACCGCGTCGCCAAGGTTGTCGAGTTCGGCCGCGCCGCGGCGCATGTCCGGTCCGAGGCTTACCGTGCCGACGTCGCGAATCAGGATCGGCGTTCCGTCGCGATCGACTCCGACCGGGATATTCGCGATATCCTTCAAGTCGCGGATGTAGCCGATACCTTCGACCATGTACTCGGTCTCGCCGTACTCGATCACGCGCCCGCCGACGTCGTTGTTGCTGCGCCGTATCGCGCGGATCACCCTGCCAATCGGGATGTTGTAGGCGAGCAACCGGTTGGGATTGAGCACCACCTGGTACTGTTTCACGTAGCCGCCGACGCTCGCGACTTCGGCCACGCCCGCAACCGTCTGCAACTGGTAGCGAAGGTACCAGTCCTGGAGCGTGCGCAGTTCGGCGAGATTGTGCCGTCCGCTCCGGTCGACGAGCGCGTATTCGTAGACCCATCCAATCGGCGTCGCGTCGGGGCCGAGCTGGGGCGTGACTCCCGGCGGCATCCGGCCCTCAAGCGCGCTCAGGTATTCGAGCACCCGGCTCCGCGCCCAGTAGATATCGGTGCCGTCCTTGAAGATGACGTACACGAATGAATAGCCGAAGAACGAATAACCGCGCACCGTCTTCACGCCGGCCACGGCGAGCATCGTGGTCGTGATCGGATAGGTCACCTGGTCTTCGACGACCTGCGGCGGCTGGCCGGGCCATTCGGTGTAAACGATCACTTCGACATCGCTGACGTCGGGCAATGCGTCGAGCGCGATATGGCGAAACGCGTAGATGCCGGCGGCGGTTATCGCGACGACGAAACCCCCTACCAGGAACTTGTTGCGGACCGACCATTCGATGATGCGCTTGATCATCGCCGCTCACTCCCCATGCCCGGCATCGCGGATTCGCCCGCGTCCGAGGCGCCCGGCGAATGACGCTCCGCAAGCGGCGGCGCGGGTTCCGCCGACGGCGAAGGTGAAGCCGCGCCGTGCGCCTCGGGCGGCGTCCAGGTCATCTTGCCGAACGCGGATTGCAGGCTGCTCTCTGAATTGAGCAGGAACTCGGCGGAATCGACGACGCGTTCACCCGCCGTGAGACCGGCCAGCACCTCGTAATAGTCGCCGGCCTGCGCGCCGAGCCTGATATCGCGAGGGTCGAAATGGCCGTCGCCGAGCGCAAGAATCGCGATATCCCGCGTGCCGGTGCGAATCACCGCGTCCACCGGAATCACCAGCGCCTCGCGTGAGACGACGGGCTTCAGATTCACGTCGGCCCACATCCCGGGCTTGAGTTCGAAACCCGGTCCGTTGCGAAATTCCATCCGCACTTCTATCGTGCGGGTCTTCTGGTTCAGGTACGGGTAAACGTAGATGACGCGGCCGTGGAAGACGGCGCCGGGCTGATACGCGAGCGTCATCGTGGCCTTCTGGCCCGGCCTTATCCACGGCGCCTGGTACTCGTAGATATCGGCGTAAACCCAGATCCGCGACAGATCCGCAAGCTGGTACATCGACTGGCCCGGGTTGACGTATCCGCCCTGAAAGACGTTTTTCTTCACAACGATTCCGCTGAACGGCGCGTGAAGGACCATCGTGCGCGCGATCCTGCCGCGTTCGCGAAGCGCCCTTATCTGCGCGTCGGTGATATCCCAGTAGCGAAGCCGCGTCTCGACCGATTTCGCGAGATCGCGCGCGCCGGTTACAGCGTCGTTGAGAGGGCTTGCCTTAAGTTCCTTCTCGAATTGAAGCGCGTTCAGGTACTCCTGCTCCGTCGAGACCAGTTCGGGGCTGTAGATCGTTCCGAGCGGCTCGCCCTTGCGCACGATCTGGCCGGGAAAATTCACGTACTGGGTCTCGACCCATCCGCCGATCTTGGGCGAAACCTCCGTCACCAGCCGCTCGTCGTAGTCGATTCGCCCGACCGTGCGCACATCCCGCGTGAGCGTCCGCCTGCGAACGAGCGTGGTCTTGACCCCGATGTCCTGGACGGTGCGCGGATTGATCGCGACCGTGCCCGGCGGCCCGGCAGGCGCTTCGCCCGCGTAAACCGGGACGAGCTCCATGCCCATCGAATCCTTGCCGGGCTTGTCGGAGCGAAATCCGGGAATCATCGAAGACTTCCAGTAGAGAATTTTCGGGCTCGGCGTGGCTGCGGGTTTCGGAGCGGGAGATTCGTGATTGGTCGCGCGATGGACCGCAGGATGCTCGTGCTCGGGCGCGCGGCCGCATCCGACGAGCGCAAGAATCGCAACGGCGAGAGAGGCGTACGCCAATTTTTGAAAAGCAACCTTGAGCCTTATGTGCTTCATCGGACCCATCACTTGGGCACTCCCGCCACCGGGCGGCCGACGGCGCGGAACAGATCGGCGGCGGCGGTCTGGTAGTCCAGCACCGCGCGGTATCGGAGCAGCCGCGCGTTTTCGTATGACTTGAGACTGTCGATCAGTGTCAGGAAATCCACGACTCCGGTCTGATAACCGGCCTGTGCCGCGGCGATTCGCTGCGCCGTCTGCGGCATCAGGGTGGTCCGGTAGATTCGCTCGTTCTCGGCGGCGGCGCGCAGCCGCTCGTATGCGGTTTGAACCTGGTTGGCCACGCTGTCCTCGACGTTGCGCCGCGCGTACTTCTGTTCGAGCAGTTGCGCCCCGGCCTGATCGACACCGGCCTTCACGCGGTCGAGCCAGATGGGAACCGAAAATCCGATCGTCGCCAGCCAGATGTCGTGGCCGTCCTTGTTGAAGCCGCGAACGCCCTGGTTGCCGATCCCGATGTATTGTCCGCCGATGGAGAAATCGGGCAGGTAACCCATCTTCGCGAGCTTGACCGACTGCTCACGTGCTTCGATCAAATGGTCTTCGGCCTTGAGTTCCGGACGTGCGATCCGCGCCTCGGCGATAAGCGCGTCGAGCGTGGCCGCAGGCTGGCCGACGCCCATCTCGCGCGGCCTGCCGATTCTTGCGCGGGCCGGGCGATCGAGGAGCGCGTTCAGCGCGCCAAGGGCCACATTGCGCGCTTTCTCGAACTCGATCCGCTGTGCCGCAAGCAGGGTCAGTCGTTCCTGCGCCTCGATCACGTCCTGCGCGGAGGCTTTTCCGACGCGGTATTTCGCCTGCGCGATCGAATCGAACTGGCGCGTAAGGACGGTCGTCTCGGCGTTCACCTCGAGCGCGCGTTCGGCGTAGTAGTAATCGGCGTAGCGCGCCCATACGCGGCGCGCGATCTCCTGTTCGACGGCCCTGAGATTTTCCAGCGCCGCACGCGCCCTTTGATCCGCGATCCGCGCCTTAAGCGTAAGCTTGCCGGGAAAAGGAATCGCTTGTGAGACGCCGAAACCGTTAGTCTCAGGACCTGTGCGGGTCTCGACCATGTTGTAGGTATCGGGCATGTAGATCACGCTCGGGTTAGCGTAGGAACGGTCGATCGTGACGCTCTGGCGCGAGGCCAGCCATGCTTCGCGGGCGGCGCGGATTTCGGGATTGTGCGCGGATGCGTAAGCCTGCACCGCTTCAAGCGAGGAATGGAGCTCGAGAGCGGATTCTCTGGCCGCCTGCGGTTCCGCGCCGGACGGACTCGCGGCGCGGACTGTCCCCGGAGCAACCGCAATCGCGACCGCCAGGATTACGGGCGCGGCAATTTTTCGCTTATGCACGTGAGCACCTCGATGAACTGAGTTTCGACGCCGCCGCACCCGAAGGTGCGTGGGTCAGACTTCCGCCTTCGACAAATCCGGAAATCGATCCCGGACAGGTCAGGCCGACTCAGATCAGGAGCACGTGCAATGCGATAAAAGAGCGTGTCGAAATGGCAGCCGGAGGGCCGCCGCCGGGAGGCAAGGAAACATTGAAGAAATCGGCGTCAAGCCGCGCTGCTCGTGCACTGGCGAAACCGATATGGACGACAGAGAAGGATTCCACGGCGCCGGTGAGGGCTGGTTCGCCGGTGCATGCCTGTCCGATTCCACAGGCGGTGGCCTCCTCGCAGTAAGATGCGAGGACGCCGCAACAACACGACCTGGATGCCATCTGCGCGGAGCCGGCCACGCTCGCGCCGGCGCATGGTGCGCCAGCCTGGCAGTTCGCCATCAGGTAGGGAGCAGGCCACAGGATCAAAACTGCGGCCATCAGCAGGTTCGCGAGACGGAGCACGACCTTCATTAAGCCTGCCTTTTTGCGGGGAGACAAGCGCATGACTTTCCGAGCGATCGCTGATGCATCGCGGATGCCAATCGGAAAAGGTCGCAAAATCGAGAGGTAATGTAACGATTTGCGCCTCGGCGACGACTCCTACAGCGGCAAATGATCGGCTGAGGCGAGAGTGAAGCCGAGGAACCTGCACGCGAGCGGCGCAAAATCCGATAGAATAACGCGGCTTCTGCGGGACACTGTTGAGACGACTATCGCGCGTATGTTAATCGATAGGGACTCGGGGCGTGGCGCAGCCTGGTAGCGCACCTGCCTTGGGAGCAGGGGGTCGGCCGTTCAAATCGGCTCGCCCCGATTCACGCGCCAGTAGCTCAGGTGGACAGAGCAGCGGCCTTCTAAGCCGCGGGTCAGGGGTTCGAGTCCCTTCTGGCGCGCCACACGGTTGACGAAGCGGCGTGGAGGCAGGCACTGCGCACGCGATGGTGAGTGTAGCTCAGCTGGCAGAGCACCGGATTGTGGCTCCGGTGGTCGAGGGTTCAAATCCCTTCACTCACCCCAAATATCCTGCTACGAAGACATTTCCTCCGGTGGGCCGTTAGCTCAGTTGGTAGAGCAGCTGACTCTTAATCAGCGGGTCCGGAGTTCGAGTCTCCGACGGCCCACCAAAAAATCCCCAAAAAACAAAGACTTTTTCTGAGAGAAACGCGGACATCGCGGCACCAACTGACCGGATTGTCCGCATTATGTCCGCATTTGTCAAGCGGCCAACAACGGATTTCGGCGTGCCTTCCTTCAGCTTGAAGGTAGGAGTCGCACGTGCAGGTTTTCGAGACCTAGCCTGCTCCAGCCGCTAGGAGCATAATTTGGGGTTCTGCAACGTGCAGGCGAATGTTTATGAGCTTGCCAACGCCAATCGGTCGGCAGCGCGAAGTGCTCTACCTTCCAGCTCGCGGACACTTTGTCGTGCTTGGTACAGCGGGAAGCGGGAAGACGACGCTCGCGATACTGCGCTCCGCCTATCTTGCCGACCGGAATACGGAGCATCACGGACCGACATTGTTGGTTACGTTCAATGTTGCTCTGGTGGCGTACCTGAACCATTTGGGCGATCAGTCGCTTCGGGGAGTCACGGTAGAGAACTACCACAAGTTCGCCAGGGGTTATCTCGCTTCACGCGGCCGGATGCGTTATCAGGCAATCTTGGAACCCGATGAGCGATTGGGGCTTGTTGAACAAGCCATAAAGGAGGTTGCCGGCCGATACGAAGCTCACCCAATGTTCGGCAGCCCCCAGTTTCTTTCCGAGGAGATCCGATGGATCGAGCAGCACGGGTTTGAGACAGTAGATGAGTACATGGAGGCAGAACGCGTTGGGCGGGCTGGTGCGCGCATTCCTCGCAACCTCCGGCCGGTTGTGTTCGAGATCCTTGGCGAATATCGCAAACTGCGGTCGGACTCCGGAAAGCTGTACGATTGGGACGATCTGGCGCATGAGGCGCGCCTGAAGATGGAGGGTGACACTTCAGCAAAGCGTTACAAGCACATCGTCATCGATGAGGGACAGGACTTTTCGCCCGAAATGATCCGATCACTTGCTGCGTCGGTTCCGGACGACGGATCGTTGACATTTTTCGGTGATGTGGCTCAGCAGATATACGGGCATCGGGTATCGTGGCGTTCTGCAGGTCTAACGGTGTCGAAGGTCTGGGAGTTTCGCGAAAATTACCGAAATACTCGTCAGATCGCTCGACTCGGACTCTCCATTTCTCGGATGCCGTACTTTCGGGGGCTGCCGGATATGGTCGAACCACTCTCGCCGACCGCCGATGGGCCACCGCCAACTATCGTGAGGTGCCCAACACACCGGAATGAAATCGACCTGATCCTTCAGCAGGCAATCCGGGCCGCCAAGACGCAGAGCGTAGCGATTCTTTTCCGAGATCGCGCCGATGAAGACAAAATCTCGGGCCGCCTTCCTCCGGGATCGATCCGTCTACACCGAAAAATGCACACTTGGCAGGCCGGACCTGGCATTCGGTATGGCACGTACCATTCAGCGAAGGGCCTTGAATTCGACGTTGTCCTTCTTCCGTTCCTTTCCGCAGATCGTTTGCCAGATCCCACCGAGGTCGAGGAGTTTGGGAAGGCGGATGCAGCCGCCCAGGATGGAAGGTTACTGTACGTCGCTGTCACGCGGGCGAAGACCCGCATCGTGATGACTTATAGTGGCGAGCTGACGGAATTGCTACCCGATCGTCCAGAGCTTTTCGAAAGATTGGAACAGTGATCGCCGAAATCAAAGTCGCCGTAGCTGAGCGTAGAATCACGCGATTGTGCCACTTCACCCCGTCGAGGAAACTTGCACATATTGCGTGCGGTGAAACTGGCATTCTGTCCACCAAGGCGCTAAAGGCAAATGAACGCGCAGTCTTTGACGCAAC
>JAKAVC010000176.1 GCA_021817345.1 Deltaproteobacteria bacterium
TACGCCCTTGGCATCTGGTAACCTCTTCCGATCGCGGATTCTCTTCTTGGGTTGAGCTTCCAGCGCTCACTGTAACGGCAGACCGTCATGGCTTAAGAGGCAGACCGAGTGCAACCGATATGCCGTCCGATCGACCGCGTTAGTTTCGGTACAACTTTCCGTCCGATGCAGATTTTTCCTGAATTCGAGTACCTTCGGCGCACGAGCAGCGTCAGAATCCGACGACGATATCGCGCAGGCGATGCCTCATATCGTGTTACGAGTTCTGGCACGCGATTAGCAGCTGGCGCAATCTCCGAGCACGTTCCGCAATGGCACATAGATTGCGGAATTGCGCTGAAAGCATCTGAGTAAAAATCGGGAATCGTCGGAAAGCGAAAGCGATGAGAAAGTTGAAGTACGTGATACTCGCCGCAATGTTGGCTTGCGCCGTTCCGATCGCGCAGGGATGCGCCAGTCAGCACCAGGAAACCACCGTCGAACGGACAAGCACCACGACGGACAAGCCGGTACCGATAGATTCGGAGGCGGCGCAAAACCCTGCTGAGCAAACGACGACAACCACCACCACGACCACAACCAAGTCGCCGGACGAGCCGCCGAGCGTCCTCGGAGCAACCGCGAGCGCGGTCGGAACGATTATCCTCTTTCCGTTCCGCCTCGCGGGCGACGCGCTCAGCTTGCTCTTGTGATTGGAGGGCCCGCATCGGGTGCGAATCGGACGGCGTTTATTCCCCGAATTCGCGGTTTTTCGGGCTTGGTCCAAGCAATTTCATCCCACACCGCTGCGCGACAACGACCGAGGAGCGATCCTTCCCGGCGCAGACGTACCGGATTGCACGCCTGGCCAGCCCATCAATTTGAGGGTTGTCGCGAAAGTAAACCTCGCCAGTCCGATGCCCCGATGTTCGCGATCGGTCCACATGCGGCCGACCTGCCGTTCGTCGGCGTCATGAAAATCCAGGACCACGCGCAAACGTGTTTATCCGCGGCGGCGGCAGATCGGTAAATTTTTCCGCGTCGAAGAAAAAGATTGCCGACCGCCTTTGCGTTCCCACTGCGCTCTTCCAGCAAAAGAAAGTAATTTCTTCGTCTCGCTCGTCGGCACAGGCGTTGCGTCGGTGTCGCCATGGCTCGCAACTAGTTTGCGGACCGCAGAATCTCAAAAGATAGCAACAACGGATTTTCTCGGGTGCATGCGGTTGGTGTGTGGAGCACTGCGGGTGGACGGGAGAAGAGCCGCAGGAGGGGCGCGTCCCGGCGGCCTTAAACCGCTGGGACGCGGCTCCGTGTGGCGCAGGAAGGTCATGAGCGGCGACGTTTCAGCGGTATCGATTCGACGCCGGCAGTGCGAGAGCCTGCGGCTCGCAGGGCCGCGCGCGAGCGCAGCCGCTTTTATCTGCGGCGCATTGTTGCTCGCGTCGATGCTTCCGGGCTGTTCCGCGGGAGCCAAGGCACGAGGAGACGTGGCGGCCGGCCGACCGACAACCGCTGGCACTGGAAACTGTCTGCCCGGCGTTTACGCCGCATCTTCGAGCGACCCCAACGTCTATCGGATTCAACCCGGCGACGACCTCGCCATCGACTTTTACCTCTCGCCGGAATTCAACGACGAAGTCACCGTCGGCCCCGACGGAAAAATCACGCTCAGGCTTGTCGGGCAGCTCATGGCGGCGGGACTTACCAAGAGCCAGCTGGCCCAGGAAATCGACCAGGCCTATTCGAGCGAGCTTCGCGCGCCGGACGCTGTCGTGCACGTGAAGAACATGCCCGAGCGGCAGGTTTACGTGGAAGGACAGGTGAATCATCCCGGCGCGTTCCCGCTGCTCAACGGAATGACGGCGCTGCAAGCGATCGCTCAGGCAGGCGGATTTACAGACGACGCGACCGACAGCAGCGTGGTGCTTATCCGGCGCGACGCATGCGGAAACGTGCAGGGTGTGAAGCTCGACCTGGCGTCCGCCGTCGACCATCCCGGCCAGGCCGAAGACGCGATGCTGATGCCGCGTGACGTGTTGGTCGTGCCGCGCAGCCGCATCGCCAGCGTTGACCTGTTCGTGAAGCAATACATGACAGGGGTGCTGCCGATTCCGCCGTATCTGGCTGTGCCGATTCCGTGAATGGAGGCAAGGAGCGATCGTATGGCGCGCCGCGACATAAACTACTGGCTTGATCTCGCCTACCGGCGCCGTGTGACGCTGATCGAGGTGGCAAGCGTGGTGATGGGCCTTGTCGTGCTCATCACGCTGGTGTGGCCGCCGGTTTACCGGTCGCACGCAAAAATCTTGATCCAGGACAATCGCGCGCAACTGCTTGCCTCGCCGGCCCTGCAGACCGATTCGCCCGAAAATCCCGCGATCGTCGCCAACCCGGTGAGCGAGCAGGACCTCAATTCCGAAGTCCAATTGCTCACGAGCCTGTATCTGGTCAAGCGCGCGGTAGCCGGGCTGCGCGAGCCCTCGAACGACGACGCGATGCACGCCGTCGCGAGCCTGTTCAACACCGCGGTGGACATACCGGCGATGGGCTACCGGTCGATTCACGGAGTTGCGCCGCTCAGCGCGAAGCAGCAGTGGGCGCTCCAACTCGCGCGCCATCTGCGCGCCTACGTGATTAATCGCTCCAATGTAATCGACATCGATTTCGAATCGCACGACGCGCAATGGTCGCGCGCTTTTCTGAACCGCCTTATCGCCCAATACCTCGCCTATCACGCGCGTATCTCGCACGACCCGCAGGCAGCGGCCTTCTTTCAAAAGCAGAGCGGGGTGCTCAACGCGCAGCTCAATCAGGCCGAGGACAGGCTTCGCGCCTATGAGCTCCAGACCGGAATCACCAACCTGAGCGATCAAAAGCAGGCGCTGGTGAACCGGCTCTCGGAGCTTCAACTCGAGTACTCGAAAACAGCCGCGGAACTGGCGTCGGCGAAGCGCCAGATGACCGAACTCAGGGGGCAGCTTGTCAACACGCCAAGGCGAATCGGAACAAAAGTGCGCTCGGTACAGAACCTCGCGCTCCAACAGCTCAAGCCGCAGGTAATGGAACTCAAAGCCAAACGCGCCAAGCTTCTAACGCGATATCAGCCGACCAGCCGGCGCATCCAGGAGATCGACGCGCAAATCGCCGCCTCCCAGGCAATCCTCGACCGCGAGAATCACCTCGAAGTCCAGGAAAGGAGCACCGACCTCAACCCCGTCTGGGTAAGCCTCGACACGAACTTCGAGCAGGCCGAGACCAGTGCAGCCTCGCTTAAGGCCGAACAGGACGCCCTTGCGCGGCAGATCGCCGATACGCGCAAACAGCTTGACGCGATGGTGAACGCGGGCGTTCAGATCGACCGGCTCGAGCGCGACGTCACGGCCAACAAGGAGGCTTATCTCTCGTATCTGCGCAAGGCCGAAGAGGCCCGCGCGGCCGAGGGATTGAATAGCGAAAAAATCCTCGACGTCAGCGTCGCACAGGAGCCGAACTTTCCGCTTCAGCCGGCATTTCCGATCGTCTGGCTCAATATTGCCGTGGGTGTCCTGCTCGCTCTGAGCGCGGGCCTTGGCGCGGCATACCTCGAGGAGCGATCCGACCCGAGACTCTATTCCACGGTTGCGATTGCGCAGGCGAGCGGATTGTCGACGGTCGCGGTTCTTCGCGACACGCAATAGGGGAGGAGCCATGTATCACGAGCATTTCGGACTAAACGGCCCGCCCTTTCAGTTCAATCCCACTCCGGACGCGATTTACCTGGGCAAGGAGCATCGCGAAGGACTCGCCTTGCTCGAATGGGGCATGACCAACGAACCAAGCGGGCTCACGGTGCTCATGGGCGAGACCGGCACCGGCAAAACCACGCTGATCTTCGCTGTGCTCGCGCGCCATTACGCGAACCTTCGCGCCGCATATATCGGCAATCCGAAGCTCGATTTCGAGCGGATGATGCGCACGGCGCTGGAGCAGCTTGGAATCGAGGCCGGCGCGAAGAGCAAACCAGAACTGATCGACGCGCTGGCGGCCTCGCTCGACCGGCTCGCAACGGGTGAGCGTATCGCGCTCTTGTTCGACGAGGCGCAGGAACTCGCCGACGAAACGCTCGAGGAGTTGCGCCTGCTCTCCAACGTCGATACCGGCGCCGAGCGCCGGCTCCAAATCCTTCTCGTGGGACAGCCGGAACTTGCCGAACGCCTCTCGGCGTCGAAAGCCCGCAGCCTGAACGGAAGAATCGGCGCCCGCGCGGTCCTGAATCCGCTTGAGGCCGAGGAAGCCCGCGCCTACGTCGAGCATCGCGTGCACCTCCAGGGAGGCGACGCAAGCAGCGTCTTCGCGCCGCGTGCGCTTGGCCATCTTCTTGCCCATAGCGACGGGCTTCCGCGGCGAATCAACGTGCTTTGTCACAACGCGATGCTGCTCGCGTACGGCGAGGGCAAGACGCGGGTCGAACTGGCGGCTGCAAAGGAAGCGGTTGCGGCATACGAAAATTTTTTCACCGCCGCTAAACGGCGGCCCGCCGGCGAATGGCCACGGCGGCTTCGAATTTTTCGGCCCGGGCACTTCGTCCCGATTCTGCGACTGGCGGCGCCGCTGCTCGCGCTGGTGGCGTTGGGCGCGGTTGCGGGCGGCATTTATGCGCGCTCGTCGGATTCCAGCCCCGCCCTCGTCCGTGCCGTTGCCAACGAGACTCGCGAAAAAGCGCATAACGTGGTCACCATCGCGCCGCCGCGGCCTTCGAAACCCGTCGCCGAATCAGGGCCGACGAACACGCCGGCCCTGTTCTCGACGCCGCCGCTGCCGTCCGGCGACGTCGCGAAAGAGGCAACTCTGAAGCCCGCCGCAGAACCGAAGCAAGGCGCGAGCGCCCGTTCGCCGCGCCAGGTGCGGGTCCGATATCAAGACACGCTGAGCGCAATCGCCAACCGTTACCTGGGCTCTCCGTATGAGGTCGATCGGCTGGTGGCAGCCAATCCGCAGGTGAGAGACGCCGACCTGATCTATCCGGGCGAGATTATCCGTTTACCCGCCGCTCAATCGGCGGACGCCACGAGGTAAGCGAACCGTGGGCAAGTATTACAACGCGCTCGCTCGCGAACGCACCCGTTACGAGCACGACTTCGGCCATCCGGCGGAAAATCCCTCGGCCACCAAGGTCGCGAGCATGACGGGTTCGCTCGCGCCGGTTGCGCTACCCGTCTTTCAGCACGTGCCGGCGGCGCTCGCGAACCAAAGCGCGATCCGCAGTCTGAGCGAACGGCTCATGCCGGTCGCGGCGGTCGAGAGTTCGGTGAGGCTTTTCGTCGCCGGATGCCGTCCGCAGGACGGAGCGTCCGCCGTAGCCGCCGCTTTCGCAATCGATCTGAGCCAGCGCCTGGGGCTGCGCACGATGCTGATAGACGCGCATCTGAGGCACCCCGTGCTCCATCGCATGTTCGCGCCCAACCGGCAGGCGGTTCCGGAACTGATCCTGAACGGCATGCTCCAGATTCGGTCGACGGACTGGACGGGACTTGAGCTTGCGAGCTGCTGTCCGGTCGCCGACGACGCGGCGCGCGACGAGATGTTGCGGCAGCTCGACGAACTTCTGAATTCGTACCGCGCCGCAGTGATCGACCTCGGCGTGAGCAGGCTGGATTCGCGGATACTGCCGCTTGCGCGCCCGACGGACCCGATCCTGCTGGTTGTCCGCTACGGCCATACCGAGCGGCGCGATCTTGCCACGACCACTGCAGCGCTCAGGGCGGCGAACCGCTCGGTGGCTGGCGTGATCTTCAACGCTACGTCCAAGCCTGTCGCGGGCGGACTGCGCAGATTGTTGGGATGAATGAGGTTTGACATGGAAATTATTGGAGAGACGCTTCGAAACCCGGTGACGAATGGCCGCAAGGCCGCGCCCGCGCGGCTTGGCGCCATCGCAGTGGTCGGACTTGGTTATTGGGGTCCGAACTGGGTCAGGAATCTTAACCATCTCGGGTGCGCCGAGCGCGTGATCGCCTGCGATCTCGACGCCGGACGCCGCGAACGCATCGCGCAACTCTATCCGAATACCAAAACCACCTCGCACTTCGACCGGGCGCTGGCCGATCCCGAAGTCGAAGGCGTGATTATAGCGACACCGGTCGGAACTCATTACGAGATGGCGCGCCGCGCGCTCGAAGCCGACAAGTCAGTGCTGGTCGAGAAGCCGCTTGCGACATCGCCGGCCGAGGCCACCGACCTGGTCGAGCTCGCGCGCGACCGCGGCCGCGTCCTGATGGTGGGACATACGTTCGAATACAGCGCGCCGGTCGTGAAGCTCCGCGACATCGTCGCGTCGGGCGAACTCGGCGAGATCTTCTACATCAGTTCCACGCGCGCCAACCTGGGCCTTCTCCAACATGACGTGAATGTCGCCTGGGACCTCGCCGTTCACGACATCTCGATCATCCTGATGGCGATGGGACAGGTGCCCGAGGCGGTAAGCTGCCACGGCGAGAGCCACTATCGGCGCGGAATCGAGGATGTGGCGCTGCTCACGCTGCATTTCCCGCGCGGCGTGCTTGCGTTTATCCACGTCAGCTGGCTTGACCCGAACAAGATCCGGCGCACCACCGTGGTGGGTTCGCGCAAGATGCTGGTGTATGACGACACCGCCCCGCAGGAGAAAATCCGCGTCTATGACAAGCGGGTTGACGTCCAGCGCTATTACGACACCTTCGGCGATTTCCAGTACTCGTACCGCCAGGGCGACATCCAGATCCCGCGCATCGATGAGACCGAACCGCTGCGCCTGGAGTGCGAGCACTTCGTCGATTGCATCAGGAACGGCGCGACTCCCCGCACCGACGGACTCTCGGGGTTGCGCGTTGTGAGCGTGCTTCACGCGGCCAGCCTGTCGCTTCGAAACGGCGGCCGGATGACGGCGGTGGAGATTCCGCCGGTGGGCGCCCTATGAAATGCGAAACCGCAATCCCGAAGTACGCGTGCGTGGCGGATGACGTGCGGCTTGGAGAGCGCGTAAGGCTCTCCCCGTTCGTAAACCTTTACGGCTGCGAGGTCGGCGCCGAGACGCGTATCGGAGCCTTCGTCGAGATCCAGCGCGGCGCCTCGATAGGCGAACGATGCAAAATCTCCAGCCACAGCTTCATCTGCGAGGGCGTGACCGTCGAGGACGAGGTCTTCATCGGCCACGGCGTCGTTTTCATCAACGACCGTTACCCGCGAGCCACCAATCCCGACGGCTCGCCCAAGGACGGCGGCGATTGGCGGATGGAACCGACCACGGTCGGTCGGCGCGCCTCGATCGGAAGCGGCGCCATCATCATGTGCGGAGTCACGATCGGCGCCGGCGCGATAGTCGGCGCGGGCGCGCTCGTCACGCGCGACGTGCTCCCGCGCGCGATCGTCGCCGGCCATCCCGCCCGCCTAAAGCGCATGGTCGAGAGTTTCGATTCCCGCCCACGCCCGCATGGAGGTTTCGATGCGGCAGATAAAGTTCGTTGATCTTGCGGCTCAAAATGCCGAAATCCAGAGCGACGTCGAACGCGAACTCGCGCAAGTCCACAGCGGGTGCGCCTACGTCGGCGGCGTCGCGGTCGAGGCTTTCGAGCGCGAATTCGCGCAATTCCTCGGCGTGCGCCACGCGATCGGCGTGAGCAGCGGCACCGACGCGCTCAGGCTCGCCCTGATAGCCGCCGGAATCGGCCCTGGCGATCAGGTTATCACAACTCCCATGACCTTCATCGCGACCGCAGCCGCGATCCATCAGACCGGCGCGCGGCCGGTATTCGTCGACGTCGATCCCGAGACGTGTAACATCAGTCCCCGCGGGCTCAGGCGCTACCTGGAGCGTCGCGCCAAGACAACGGCCAGAAGTCCGCGCGCGATGGTGCCCGTTCATCTGTACGGATTGCCCGCGGCGATGGACGAAATCGAGACGATCGCTCGCGAGTTCGGGCTCAAGATAATCGAGGACGCATGCCAGGCGCACGGCGCGGGCTGGCGCGGGACGGACGGCCGAACCGTGATGGCCGGTACGCGTGGGCTGGCAGGATGCTTCAGTTTTTATCCGGGAAAGAACCTTGGCGCGTGGGGAGAAGCGGGCGCCGTCGTAACCAACGACGACGAACTGGCGGAGCGGGTCAGGATGCTGCGCGACCACGGCCGCATCTCACATTACGCGCACCAGGAGTTTGGCTATAACGCGCGGCTGGACGCGATACAGGCCGCGGTGCTGCGCGCGAAGCTCGGACGTCTTACGGACTGGAACGAGCGCCGGCGCAAAGCTGCGCGGCTTTAC
>JAKAVC010000008.1 GCA_021817345.1 Deltaproteobacteria bacterium
GATATCTGCTGGGCAAATGCGGGCTTGTTTGGCTCATACGTATTATCTTGCGCCCGCCTCTATCGCTTTTGAGCACATGCAAGGAACCGACTTGCGACCGCTGGAGCGTCGATATATCCACTGAGCTGCGCAGTGGGTCTTTTCAGACGGAGGACCGGCCTGACGTCCCGGAGCAAACGCTCTTCCAAACGCGACTGAGAGCACAGGGGCGAACGTGAATTTGAGCGCTTCGTATCAAGTCAACGGCAATGACAGCCGCCTCGGCGAGACATCCGACGCAGCCGCGCTCGGCACTCCGTCGCAATCGTTATTGCTGCGAGAGCCGCGGGACCTCTTCGCATACTGGCGTTTGCTGAAAGCGCGATGGCGTATCGTTGCGGCGCTTTCCGCAGGCGCTACGCTGTTCACGCTGGTGGTTAGTGCACTCGTTGTCACTCCCTACTACAGGGCCGAGGCGGTCATACGGCCGGTGGCGCAACCCGGCGCGCAGCTAAGCGCGTTGGGCCAATCGCTTCCCGGCGCGATTCAAAGCGGCGAGATGAACCTTCTGAGCGGGGGATTGGGCGGCGGAGGAAATCGCGCGCAGGAATATATGTCGATTCTGCGCAGTTACGATTTCAGCGTCGCGCTGGTCGAGCACTACCATCTGGCGATAGGCAGCGAATCGCGGCGCAAGGGATGGTTTGGTTTCGATAGCCATTCGCGCATATCGAAATGGCGCCTCTATCAGATCATGCGCAAGCGCTTCGACTGCCAGTATGACTACGTGACCGGAAACGTGACGCTTCACTTTCTCGACCGCGACCCCGCGCGGGCGACGCGGATTTTAGGTTTGTATCTCGAGAGTTTGCGGGACAAGCTAAGGCGCGAACGGGTCCGCAGTGCCGATGCCGCCGCGAAAGCTTTGCGCGCCGAGGCGCTCGGCACCTCCGACACTTTGCTGCAGACCCAGCTGTACGAACTCATCTCCCGCCAGGTCCAGCGCGAGAAAGTCGCGCAGGTGGAAGCGGATTTCGCGTTCAAGGTGATCGACGGGCCGGTTGCTCCTGACCGTCCTTACAGCCCAAGACCGCTGTTGGACGCGGTTGTTGCGGGAGTGGTTGCGCTCATTCTCATCTCGCTCTGGATAATCTTTCGCGACTACCTCGAGCGTTCCAACGCGGCGTATCGGCGCGCGCTTGAGGCGGCGCGTTGGGCCGGTTCGGAGCAAAGCGCGGAGAGACGGCGCGCGGGCGAACCGTGAACGGCGCGCGGCAAGTGCGCGAGGCCCACGACGGCGCGCGGGTGCAGGCGCGGGAGAGCGGGGCGGCGCAATTGGCGCGGTGGGTGGAAATGATTCGGCGGGCGCTCGGGCGGGCGGCGGGCTTTGCCCGCAACCTTGGCGCGCTCGCCGTCGGTCACGCGGTTGGCCGGCTCTGCTCATTGGTTCTGATGGCCGTGGTGGGGCGCGAACTCGGCGCGGAAGCCCTCGGCGAGCTGGCTCTCGGACAGGCTTTGTCGCAATACGTCAGGATGGGCTCCGAGTTCGGCACAACGCAGATTGGGGCGAGGCTGGTGGCGCGCAGGAGAGCTTCAGCGCAGGACGTGCTGGACGTGGTTCTGCGCAAGCGCGCGCGTTTGACGACGGTCGCAGTGGTTATTGGCCTCGTGTACGCGTGGCTGGGACCGGTTCCGGCCGGGAGTCGCCGCGTGCTTGCGGTCTTCGCCGTTTCAGGCGGCGTGTTCGGATTTTCTTTGGAGTGGCTGATGTGGGGGATGGAGAGATACGGCGCGATCGCCTCCTCGCAGATCGCCGTTGCGGTCAGCTACCTGGCGGGAGCGAGCGGCGCGATCGTTCTGGCCGCACGTTCTCCCTTGCTCTGGATTGCGGTCGCTTACGGTGCGGCGGTCGTTTTCGGCGTCGCGCTGCTTTGGGGAATATGGCGAAGCGGTGCGAAAGCTTCGGCGCCGATGGACGTCCAGGCGCTCCGGGAAACGGCGATGGAAGCGGGATGGGGCCCGGTTGCGATTCTCGGCAGCGCCGTGCTGTTGAACCAGTTGTTCCAGACGGTTGACGTGTTGCTGCTGGGCGCGCTGAGCAGCGCCGCGGAACTCGGGCGATACAGCGCGGGCAGAAGAATTCTCTTCACGATTTTCGGCATCTACTACATGGTGACGCAGGCGGCGTTTCCGATAATCGCTCGCGCGGGACGCACGCCTGAGAGATACCGCGCCCTGGCAAGGGCGGTCGGCGCGGTCGCCGCGGTTGGAGGGATAGTTGCGGCAGCGATGGCCTTGTATGCGCGCGGAATACTGGTGCTGATTTACGGGCCACGGCTTGAGGGCGCGGCTGTCGCGCTGCGCGTGCTCGCGCTGAGCTGCCCGCTCGAATTCGCGGCGGCGATGCTTGGAACGGTGCTGGTGGCGGACGGCAGAAACGGCCTGCTGCTCGGTGCGCTCGGCGCAGGGACGGTTGCGGATGCGGCGGGAATCCTGTTGTGGGCGCCTCGCCACGGCGCTGAGGGAGCGGCGTGGGCCAAGCTGGTTTCATACGTGATTTTGCTTGCCGCGATGCGGTTGCTGGCGGTCGAACCGAGGCGTCTGCGGCTTGCCGCCGAGCGCCGCGGGCGCGGCGTATCGGTAGAAAAACACGAAGAGGGGCGGGCATGAACTACTTCGAACAGTATGCCGCGGTAAACGATCTCTCTCCGGCGGGTCGGCGCAAATACTGGCCCGGTTATCGGGTGCTCTTCGCGCCGCTGCTGCCGCGGCGCAAGGATTCGCGCATCCTGGATATCGGATGCGGGGCCGGTTTGTTTCTCGAATGGCTTGCCGCAACCGGCTTTACGAACGCCGTCGGTATCGACATCGACCCCGGGCAGGTCAAGTTCGCGCGCTCGCTCGGCCAGAACGCCGTCCTGGTGGAAGACCCGGTTGCCTGGCTCAGAACGCAGGAGCCATTCGCCGCAGTTTTCATGAGCGACGTAATGGAGCATCTGGCGGAGGATCAGCTTGATACGCTTCTCGGTGCGATTCGCCAGTCTCTGGAAAAGGACGGAAGGCTGATAGTCCGAGTGCCGAACGCGACGTCCGTGACCTCGCTCTGGGTGCGGTACGCCGATGTGACGCACAAGAGGCTCTACACCGCCGAGTCGTTGAGCTTCGTTCTTCACGGAGCGGGCTTCGAACCTGTGAGGATCATGGCGGGAGAGACCTGGCGTCCGCGCTCGCTGCGCGATGCCATTCTGATCGGCGGGCGTGCGGTTGTGCGCGCGGCGATGCGCGCCGCGCTGGTGTGCGAGCTGGCGCGTCCGGGCCTGAAGATTCCGCTTTGCCAGAACCTGGTCGCGGTCGCATCGCTATCGGACAATGACCCGCAACGCAAGTGAAGAAGCTCCGAAGGCCGAAGCGAGCAGGTCCAAGATCGCTTACGACGCGAGACCTCTGCGCCCGGAGGTGCGGTTCTGGGGAGTCGGCAGATTTCTCGACAGCCTGCTTCCCAGGTTGCGCGAGCAATTTGAAATGGTGGGCTTGTCGTTTGGTTTCGCCGGCGCCGCCCAGGAAGGCGTCGTCACCTGGCCGGTTGTGCCGAAGCTTACGACGATTCTATTCGAGGCAAGCCCTCTGTTGGCGCGCGACGCAAGCGTTTACTGGGGTACGAATCACTTTCTCCCGCAGGTTATCCCGGGCCGTCCGGTGTTGAGCGTTCACGACCTCCTGCTGCTCAGGGATCCGGAGGGATGGGAGCCGGCGTGGTACTTCGCGCGACGGTTTGTATCCGCCCTTCGCCGCGCCGATCGAATAGCCGCCCTTTCTAAGACCACGGCCGACGGCCTCGTAGCACGCTTTCCCGAACTTGGCCGTAAAATTGAAGTAATTCACCCCGCGGTGGATGTCGAGGACACCCGCAGTTGCGGCGCGGACGCGCGTGCGCAGTCGCGCACCGATGCGCCATACGTAGTGATGCTGGGCGCGCACAGGCGAAGAAAGAATCTCGAACTGGCGGTTGCGGCGGTGAAACAGGTTCGCGCGGACAAACAGGTCAAACTGATCGTCACGGGAAGCGTCGATGGAAGCTACGCGGAGCTGGTCCGCACGAGCGTGCCGACCGTGGAACTGAGCGGGCCGCTTTCCAAGTGCGAACTCTCGGCCCTGCTCAAGGATGCGACGGCGCTGCTGTTCCCCTCGCGTTACGAGGGCTTCGGACTTCCGATTATCGAGGCGATGGCGCTCGGATGCCCAGTGCTGGCGCTGGATACGCCGATAAGCCGCGAAGCGGCGGGATGCGCCGCGCGTTTTCTGCCGGACGAGCCGCGGGTGTGGGCGCGCGCGATCGAGCGGCTTGTGGATTCTCCCGTCGAGCGCGACGAGATGCGCCAGGCGGGCCATGAGAACGTTACGCGTTTCTCGTGGGACAAGGCCGCCCGCCAATATTCGGAATTGTTCGCGAGCCTTGCCTGCTGAGCCATCGCGGCACGGGTCTTTCGGATAAACCATGAAATTCTCACTGGTGCTCGCCACGGTTGAGAGAACCGAGCCGGTGGAAGTCCTGCTGCGCTCGCTTGCCGCGCAGACCATGCGCGATTTCGAACTCATCGTCGTGGATCAGAACGGCGACGAACGCCTGTCGCCGTTGCTCGCCGGATACCGCGAGCGCTTTACCATCGTTCATCTGCGAAGCTCGCAGCGCGGACTCTCACGGGCGCGCAATGCGGGACTGAGCCGCGCCAGCGGCGAAATCCTTGCGTTTCCCGACGACGATTGCTGGTACGGCTCGCCGACCCTGCTCGCGGACGTCGCCGCACGGTTCGATGCTCGTCCTGCTCTCCGGGTGCTGACCGGACGCTCGGTGGACGGCGCAGGGCGGCCGTCGCAGATACGATGGGAGAGCGAGGCCGGATGGGTAACGCGTTTCAACATCTGGCACGCTTGTATCTCATACACGATTTTCCTGCGCCGGGACGTGGCTCTCCGGATCGGCGAATTCGACGAGTCGCTCGGAGTTGGAGCCGGGACGGTATGGGGCGCCGGCGAGGAGATTGATTACGTGCTTCGCGCGCTCAAGGCCGGATTCGCGGTTTGGTACGACCCTGAGCTGCGAGTCAACCATCCAGAGACAGCGGCGGACCAGGACGAGCGCGCCGTTCGTCGCTCCTACCTGTATAGCGCCGGTGGCTTTCGCCTATTGCGCCGTTATCGCTATCCGATGTGGCTAATCGGATACCGTTTGGCTCGCGCGCTGTGCGGCTCCGGCATCGCGCTGGTGCGAGGCGATCTCTGGAAGGCGCGGGTTCGATGGGCCGGTTTGCGCGGCTCGGTGCGCGGCTTGCTGGGATAGTGCGCTTCGGCAGTTATCCGAACGACCGCGGACGCCTGCGTCCGGGACTGCATCCGGACGAATCAGGCTTTGTGTTTCTTAAGGCGGCAAATTGGAGACTGATGAGACCTCCGATTCCGCGGCCGCCTGCGTCAATCTCGCCAGAAAATATCTCCCTGCGTCAGTTAGTTTGCGAACTCCCGTGACCTTTTGACCTCGGTTGGGCTTGGCATGGCCGATGCACCTCTTGGAAAAGGTTTGCCAAGTGCGAGGCTGGTCATGGAAAAGCGCCGTCATGTGAGAACGGAACAGATTCTGATTCCGTCCGACTCGATATATCTGCAGGGCGCGCTTGGAGTTCCTGATGATGCTCTCGGAATCGTTGTCTTCGCTCACGGAAGCGGCAGCAGCAGATTCAGCCCGCGCAACAATTACGTGGCCGAGGCGCTCCAGCAGGCTGGAATTGGAACGCTGCTGTTCGATCTTCTCACTGAGGACGAAGCGCAGGAGCGCGAGAACGTCTTTGACGTGGATTTCCTGGCCCATCGGCTGGCCGACGCGGCGAGATATCTGCGCCATCGCGCAGACGTGCGCCATTACGGGCTGGCCTACTTCGGCGCGAGCACGGGTGCGGCGGCCGCGCTGATTGCCGCAGCGCACGATCACTCGATTCGCGCAGTGGTGTCACGCGGCGGCAGGCCGGACCTTGCGATGCATTGCCTGGAGCAGGTAAGGGCGCCGACGCTCCTTATCGTTGGCGGCGAAGACACTGCGGTTATCGCGCTAAACCGCCGTGCGTATGAACGTCTGCGATGCGAAAAGGAGATGAGTATCGTGCCCGGCGCAACCCATCTGTTCGAAGAACCCGGAACGCTCGACCAGGTTGTCAAGCTCGCCAGACAATGGTTCCAGCGCCATCTGAAGCGTTCTGAGGACCAGGACGACGAGCCGTGGTTCGAGAGCGGAACGGTGTTCGCGGACAGGGCCGAGGCCGGACGCGAACTTGCCGAGCGTTTGCTCAGGCACAAGATTGCGAATCCCGTTGTGCTTGCGCTTCCGCGCGGGGGCGTGCCGGTTGCCTATGAGATCGCGCGCGCGCTCGAAGCGCCGCTCGACGTGATCGTGGTGCGCAAGCTCGGTGCGCCGTCCCATGCCGAACTGGGAGTTGGCGCGGTTGTCGACGGCGACCATCCGGAAGGAATTTTCAACGACGAGATAATCGCGGAACTCGGCGTTTCCCGCGAGTATCTCGAGCGCGAGGTCGAGGCGCAACTCAAGGAGGTGCGCCGGCGCGAAGGCGTGTATCGCGGCGGGCGTCCGCGAGTCGAACTCAAAGGACGCACGGCAATCGTCGTCGACGACGGAATCGCGACCGGCGGGTCGATTCGAGCCGCGCTCCGCGCGGTCCGGCGCGCCGCTCCGGCCCGGGTCATCCTCGCGGTGCCGGTCGCTCCCGCCGAGACGATTCGCGAGCTCAGGCGCGAGGCGGACGAGGTCGTATGCCTCAGTTCGCCGGCGTCGTTTTACGCCATAGGACAGTTCTACCACGACTTCCATCAGCTCGATGACGAAGAGGTGCTGCGGCTTCTCGAAGCGGCGCGGGCGGCGCGCCAGCCGCCGGCGTCCGGAACGAAGGGCGCAACAGCCTGAAAGTATCCGAGGAGGCGATTTTTATGGATTTCTGGCGACCATGGTCACCTCTGGCTGAATTGGAGAGATTCCGGCGCGACTTCGAAGACACGGTGGCGCGCCTGGCCGGCGGCGAGCGGCCCGTGGCGGTCGAGGAGGAAGCGGTTATCGAGCCGTCCGCGGAATGCTTCATCGAGGAGGGCAAGCTTTTCGTGCGGCTCGACCTTCCCGGCATCGATCCTGCCGATATCGACGTCAAGGCTGGCGAGGGAGTGCTCACGATCACTGCGACGCGCAAGGAGCAACCCGCCGGGACCAAGCGGGAGTTTTTCGAGCGCGAATTACCCTACGGAACCTTCGAGCGCACGATCGAGCTGCCTGAAGGCGCACGCTCGGAAGACATTCGCGCCTCGTATCGAAATGGCGTGCTCGAACTCACCGTGCCGATCGAGGCCGCGAGGCCGAAGGAAGTAAAAATTCGCGTTGAGGCCGGCGGCGGGGAAACAAAGTGATGAGGTGTCCGTCGCTTGCGTCGCGTGAGCGGTGACGGTGACGAAGCAAACGCCGAAAATCCGTCGCGCATGTCGATTTCGCCGGGCTCCGGCCGCGTACCGTCGAACGGACCGCGGAAGGTTCACTTCGATTTCGGTTCATCAACGATGGGGTGCTCGATCGGGGCTGTCGTTCGGATCTGGTAGGCAAGCCGGCGTCTTCGTGATGGGATACCCAGGAATCTTCAACCCGAAGTCGAACTTGCCCTGCTGATCGGGACTCACCTCGATCGCGTTCGTGTTCTTGTCATCGCGGCTGCCCCACGCACCCCTGCGCCAAAATCTTCGTCAGTACGGTTAAATCGATTCACCCCATGTCAGTCAGCGCTGTCCGGCATTTCAGCCGCGCAGCCAAACCGCGCCGAGAAACCTTGGGCGAAACGACCGTGCTCAGGGTAGCCGCCTGCGCCCGACATCGCATGTTTCTTGTATTGTGCGTACAACTCATCTGTAACCCGATCCGGCCGTCCATCTGCGCCAAGTCGCAGTAGAAACAAGATCCGCCGGAATAGCAGTGTCTAGAGGTGCTGGCGATCGAGCTGGGCGACAAGGAGCGCAAGGACTTGTGGGCCGAGCTGTTCCAGGATCTCGTCCGCAGCGGGCTGGATCCCGACGCGGTGGAGCTGGGGATCATGGATGGGCTGCCGGGGCTGGAAGACGCCTTTCGCGCCGCGTTTGCCAACGCCGCCACCCGGC
>JAKAVC010000164.1 GCA_021817345.1 Deltaproteobacteria bacterium
GCCGCTGTATCGGTACCTCAACCACGACGCGCACGTGATGCCGGTCCCGATGATGAACGTGCTCAACGGCGGCAAGCACGCCGACTCCAGCGTCGACATGCAGGAGTTCATGATCGTGCCGGTCGGGGCGTCCTCGATGGCCGAGGCGATTCGGATGGGGTCCGAGGTTTTCCATGCGCTCGCGGCGGCGCTCAAGAAGCGCGGATGCTCCACCAACGTCGGCGACGAGGGCGGCTTCGCGCCCAATCTCAAGAGCAACGAGGAGCCGCTCGAAGTGATCCTCGAAGCGATCGAAAAAGCCGGCTACCGCCCCGGTATCGACGTCGCGCTCGCGCTCGATCCCGCCTCCAGCGAGTTCTACCAGGACGGCAAATACGTTTTCGCCCGTTCCGATCGCAAGTCGCGCAGCGCGGCCGAGATGGTCGCGTATTACGCCGACTGGATCGCGCGCTACCCGATCGTCTCTATCGAGGACGGACTTGCCGAAGACGATTGGGCGGGATGGGCCGAACTGACCCGCGCGCTCGGCTCGAAAATCCAGCTCGTCGGCGACGACATCTTCGTGACCAACACCAAGCGCATCGAGCGCGGGATCAGGGAAGGCGTGGCCAACTCGGTCCTGATCAAGCTCAATCAGATCGGCACGCTTACCGAAACGCTCGCCGCGATCGAGATGGCGCGGCGCACCGGCTATACCTGCGTCATCTCGCATCGCTCCGGCGAAACCGAGGACACCACTATCGCCGACCTCGCCGTCGCAACCGGAGTCGGCCAGATAAAGACCGGTTCGATGAGCCGCGGCGAGCGGATCGCCAAGTATAATCGCCTGCTCAGGATCGGCGAGGAGCTGGGCGCGCGGGCGAGCTATCCCGGCGCGTCCGCGTTCGCGCGCGGCGGCAAGGGCGCGGGGGCGTCGCGATGAGCCGTCCGCCGGTTGCCGCGCTGATAATTTTCGACGGATGGGGTATTCGCGCCGAACGCGAGGCCAACGCGATCGCGGCGGCGAATACGCCCACGATGGATCGCCTGTGGGCCACCCAGGCGCACACCGAACTCGAGGCGTCGGGCGAGGCGGTGGGACTTCCGCCCGGAATCATGGGCAATTCCGAAGTCGGCCATCTGACTATTGGTTCGGGCCGCGTGATTTACCAGGACGTGATGCGCATCACCAGGGCCGTCGAGCGCAGCGAGTTCTCGCGCAATGAGGTCCTGCTCGGCGCAATCCGTAAATCCAGGGGGCACACGCTCCATCTCTGGGGCCTGCTCTCCGACGGCAGCGTCCACAGCCATATCGACCATCTGCTCGCGCTGCTCGACCTTGCCGCGCGCGAAGGCGCGGGAGAAATCGCGGTGCACGCGGTGCTCGACGGGCGTGACAAGCCGCCGCGCTCCGCGCTGCCTTTCATCGAGCAGCTCGAAGCCAGGCTGAAAGCGATCGGCCGCGGACGTATCGCAACCGTCTCGGGGCGTTACTACGCGATGGATCGCGACAAGAGATGGGAACGCGTGGAACGCGCCTGGCGCGCAATCGTCGAGGGCGAAGGAAGACCGGCGGCGTCGGCGCGCGAAGCGGTCGAGCGCTCCTACGCCGAGGACAAGAGCGACGAATTCGTCGAGCCGTGCGTAATCGGCGCGCCGGGAAAAGTTCGCGACGGCGACCAGGTCATCTGTTACAACTTTCGCGCCGATCGCGCGCGCGAGCTTACCGCCGCCATCGCGCTGGAAGACTTCACCGGATTCAAGCGCCCGCGCTTTCCCCGCGTCGGCTACGTCTGCATGACGGAGTACGACAAGAGCTTGAATCTGCCCGTCGCGTTCGGGCCCGAGGAAGTGCGCAACACGCTCGCCGAGGTTTTCGCGCGCGAAAAAATCCGCAATCTCCGCGTCGCCGAGACCGAAAAATACGCGCACGTCACGTATTTCCTGAACGGCGGCGTCGAAAAGCCGTTCCCTTACGAGGAACGCGCGCTTATCCCGTCGTCCAAGGTCGCGACCTACGACCTGGAGCCCGAGATGCGCGCGAAAGAGATTGCCGAACGCGCCGCCGGGGAGATCGGCAAAGGGAGCTGCGACGTCGTCGTGATCAATTTCGCCAACCCCGACATGGTCGGCCACACCGGCAACATGGCCGCGACGGTCAAGGCGGTCGAGGCCGCGGATCGCGCCCTGGGCATCGTGATCGACGCGCTCGAAAAACGCGGCGGCGTCGCGCTGATCACCGCCGATCACGGCAATGCCGAGTTCATGGCCGACCCGAAAACCGGCCAGCCGCACACCGCGCATACAACCTTTCCGGTCCCGCTTATCCTGTACGATCCGAAATACCGGGGCGCGCTCAAGGACGGCGGCGGGCTTTCCGACGTCGCGCCGACGTTTCTTGGGATGCTCGAAATCGCCGTCCCGCTCGAAATGACCGGACGCGATCTGCGCATACCGAAAGGGTAGCACCGCGGCCGTTTCGCCTACCAGCGGACGACTTGCTCGTAGATCTTCGGAAGCTGCAGCGGAAGCGACGCGATGTCCTCGATAACAAGATAGCGCGACGACTGGCACATCTGGCGGAGATAATCGTGGCCGGTCTTGTCCACCGTGATACAGAACGGCATCACGCCCGCCATCTCCAGTTCCTTCAACGCCACCATCGTGTCCTGGATTCCGTAGGCGTTCGAGCGCCGGTCGTGCCCGTAGTCGAAGTCCTGGGGAAAACCGTCGCTCAGCAGGATAACGTGCCGGGCGCGCGCGCTCACGTCCTTGAACTTCTCGCGCACATGTCGGATCGCGGCGCCCATCCGGGTTGAGCGCTTGGGCTCGACCGCGCCGACCCGCGCCCTCACTTCGTCGGAGAGTTCCTGGTCGAATTCCTTGATGACATAGAACTCGACGTTGTCGCGCCCGTGTCCCGAGAAGCCCATTATCGCGTACGAGTCGCCCAGCTCCTCGAGCGACTGCGCCATGATGACCAGCGCTTCCTTGTTGACGTCGATAATCCGGCGTGGGCGCCGGGCCGGATCGGGACGGCGCTGCCACGCCTTCATCCAGTCGTCGTTATCGTCGTCGTCGCTCCATCGGCGGATCTCGCGATGGATCGGCTCGTCGGTCGAAGCGGACATGTCGAGCAGGAAAAGCGTTGCGATATCGCGCGATTCCTTCTTGCGCGCCTTGTACACGCGCGCGTCCGGCACTTCGCCCATCCTGCGCGAGACCTGCATTTCGACCGTGCGATCGAGGTCGATTTCCTCGCCGTCCTCCAGTCCGCGCACCATCCGGTACGAGGCGGGACGGATTTTCTGGAAATGGCGGCGCACGACCGGCAGCAGGTCGGCATATTGCTGGAGCGTCGCCGCGTAAAAATCGCCGTCGTCGCCGGAGAGTTCTATCTCGCGCAGGCGGCACCAGTTGCGGCGATAGTCGCCAAGCGTGTAGTCCCACTCGTCGTAAGCGTAATAGCTGTCCTGGCGGCCGCGCGCGATCATCAGCCGTCCCTGCCCCGACGTCATGCCGATTTCGCTCAGTTGCTCGCGCAGATGCTCGAACCCGTCGTCCTTGTTCTGGAGCTGGGTCAGATACATCCCATCGCCTTCGGTCTCGCCGCTCGATTCGGTCGGGTTGATCTCCGCGCCCGCTTCGATCATCTTGCGCAGTTCCTCGGGCGAAAGCGCGCGGCTCTTGCCGCCCTTGCCCGAGCGCCCGGAGGACTGGAGATTGACGTTCTGGTCGGGTTCGCCGCCCTCGCCGCCCGCGTCATTGTCGGCGGCGTCGCTGCCGTCGCCTTCCACGCCGCCCTTTATCGTGCTCGCGAGATCATTTGAGATCGCGTCGGCGCCTTCGCCGAGCGCATCGTCGCCCGCCTCGCGCGCCGAGGCCATCAGGTCCTTGAGCCATCGGTAAAGGGCGCTTGCCTGGCGCACGGTTGCGCGCACGTCGGCCCCGGGCTGGCGAAGCGGCGCGAACAGGGCGGTGGCCTGCACGGCGAGCGGCGAGCGCATCATCTCATCGGCCTCGACCAGGCCGAGCGAACTGCGCACCAGCAGGGTGCTCAGCGTGTGCTGGTTGAGCCCTTCAACCAGCGAGCGGTTGAGCCGCGCGACCGTTGGCGCAAGCCCGCGATAGCGCCGGCGCATCTCGGCGTCGATACGCGCGGATTCGCACAACCTGACCAGCGCGCCGCCCAGCACCGGATCGTCGAACGACGCGATGAAGCAATCGAGCGCCTCGGCGCCGGTCTCGCCACGCTCCTCGAAACCGGGAAGGTCGGCGAGCCTCAACTCGAAGGTTCCGAATTCGTGACGGGCGGCCAGATGCGCCGCCATGGAGAAATAATAATCGTGCGCGCTGAGCCCGGTTCCGAGCAATGCGACGCGCTCGGGCAGATAGGCCATCTCGCCCGCCGTGAGCGGATACTGAAAGGGCAGCACCGCGCCGCAGTTGGTAAGCGAGTCGAGACGAAACTCCAGCGGATAGAGCATCCGCATGAATTTCGTCAATACCGCCTTCAGCTCGTGAAGTTCCTGGCTTTCGGACCCGGGATCCATCCGCACTTCGATACTCCGATCATGACAGAGACGATGCCCTCCATGCAATTTTCCCTCTAAGTGCGCAACTCCGTCCCGCGAAGGCCGCGGGCGCGCGATTTTGCCGCGCGTTCCTTGACTTTGCCGATATGAGGGGACTTAGATGTTTCGAGTCATGCGTTCCAGCCCACGTTTTTCGTCTGTTTATCAGGCGGTCTCGGCAGCGGTCATCTGGTTCCTCATCCTCGCGTGGGCCGCTTCGGCCGGCGCCGGAATCACCGCGAACGTCAAGACCGAAACTCTTCCCAACGGCCTCAAGGTGCTCGTGCTCGAGAACCATAAGGCCCCGGTCGCGACGCTCAGCGTCTTCTACAAGGTCGGCTCGCGCAACGAGCAGGTCGGCAAGACCGGCATCTCACACCTCTGCGAACATCTGATGTTCCGCGGCACGAAGACACTCGGCCCCGAACAGTTCTCGAAGATAATCCAGGAGAACGGCGGCACCGACAACGCCTTTACGACCGCGGACTTCACCGACTATTTCGAGATCATCAACGCGCGCAATCTCGACGTTCCGATCAAGCTCGAAGCCGACCGGATGGCCAACTTCGATCCCAAGGGATTCAAGGCCGAGAAGGCGGTCGTGATGGAGGAGCGGCGGCTTCGCACCGAGGACAATCCCGAGGACGCGCTGTACGAAATAACCAAGGCCCAGGCCTACGTCGAATATCCCTATCATTGGCCGGTTATCGGATGGATGAACGATATCCGCCATCTCACGCTCAAGGACGCGCTTGCGTACCACGCGATGTACTACTCGCCGCGCAACTCGATCGTGGTCGCGGTGGGAGATTTCAACGCGGCCGAGGTGCTCAAGGAGATATCCGAGGCGTTCGGTTCGATAAAGAACGGTCCCGAAGCTCCTCCTTTCACGCAGACCGAGCAGGAGCAGAAAGGCGAACGGCGCGTGATGCTCGAACACGCTGCCAACCTGCCCGCCTTCGACATCTCCTATCATGTGCCGAACTTGCGCAGCCCGGACGCCTACGCAATCGAAATCGCGGGCGAGGTCCTCGGCGACGGCAAAAGCTCGCGGCTCTACCGAGATCTCGTGACTAATAAGCAGATGGTGGTCGATGTCAACGTCGATTACGACATGACCTCCTTCGGGCCGCCGCTGTTCACCGTCTCGGCCCAGATGCGTCCGGGAATCAAGGCCAAAGACGTTATCGCGGAGGTCGAAAAACAGCTCGCCGAGCTCCGCGACAAACCGGTCTCGGCCGAGGAACTGCGGAAGTCCAAGAACCTCGAACAGGCGGAGTTCGTCTTCGGCGAAGATTCGATCTTCCAGCAGGCGATGCTGCTCGGGGTGTACCAGATGCTTGGCGACTACCGGATGGTCGATCAGTACATTCCGAATATCGACAAGGTCACCGTCGCCGATGTCCAGCGCGTCGCGCGCAGGTACTTCGTCAAGTCCAACCGCACGGTCGGCATCCTGGTTCCGACCGGTCTGCTGCCGCACGAGGCCGCGGGCGGAAAACAAGGGATGGTCAGGTAACGGGAGCGCGCGATGAAATCACGGACTAATCTTCTCGTCGCGGCGCTCGCCGCCTTGCTTTTCGCGACGCTCACGGCGGCCGCAGGCAACGCCGACGCGCTCACGATCAAGCGGATGACGCTTCAAAACGGCGCGGTGCTGCTGGTCTCGCCGCAGCATCAGCTCCCGATGCTCACGATTGACATTGCCTTCGACGCGGGCGCGCGACGCGATCCCAGGGGCGAAGCCGGTCTCGCCTCGCTCACCGCAAGATGTCTCACGCTCGGCACCAAAACCCTTACGCCCGAGCAGTTCAACCAGAAAGTCGATTTCATGGGCAGCTCGGTGTCGGTCGGCGCGGGACGCGACTACGCGGTGGCAAGCCTCACCACGCTCAAGAAGTATGAAGATCAGACGCTGAACCTGCTGGCCGAGGCGCTGACCGAACCGCGACTCGACGACAAGGACATCCTGCGCAAGCGCGGCGAACAGGTCGCCGGCATAAAATCGAGCCTCGAGGATCCCGGATACGTCGCAAGCGTGACCTTCGCGAAGAAACTCTTCGACGACGGCCCTTACGGCAATCCGATCGACGGAACCGTCGAGTCGGTCCAGAAGCTCACGCCCGCCGACGTGCGCGCATTCTACAAGGATCATTACAAGATGGGCGACGCGGTCATCGCCGTCGCCGGCGACGTCAGTCCCGAGGAGATAAAGGCGAAGCTCGACAAGGCGTTCGCCTCGCTCAAGGGAACAGTGCCGCCGCAGGCCGCGCCCGAGCCGCCCAAGGTCGCGCCGGGAATCCATCTCGCTCTGGTCAACCGCAACGTCGCCCAGGCCAACATTATCATGGGCTTCGGCGGAATCGCGCGCTCCAATCCCGACTTCTACCGCCTGCAGGTGATGAACTACGTGCTCGGCGGAGGAGGATTCGCCTCGCGCCTGATGCAGACCGTGCGCACCCGGGCGGGACTTGCCTACTCGGTGTACTCCGGCTTCGATGCGAGCAAGTTCGCCGGCCCGTTCGGCGTCGTTCTGCAGACCAAGAACCGCAGCGCCGACCAGGCGATTCGCTTGGTCCTCCAGCAGCTCAATGAGATGCGCGAAAAGCCGATGACCGACAAGGAACTGGCCGCGGCCAAGAAATTCCTCATCGGAAGCTTCCCGCTCAAGTTCGACCGCCTCAGCTCGATCGCCAACTTCATGCTCCAGGTCGAACTCAACAAGCTCGGCCTGAACTATGCCGACGAGTATCCGAAGCTGATCGACGCAATAACCACTCAGCAGACGCTCGAAGTCGCAAAGAAGTATCTGCATCCCGACGCGATCATCGTGGTCGTGGTGGCAAATCAGCAGAAGGCCGCGGTAAAATTGGCCAACCTGGAAAAGTAACGGCCGCGCCGCATCGCGCGCGCTGGCCGGTGGAGGATTCGATGAGCGGGCAAAGCTGGAAACTTGAAGGGCAATACTTCGAATCGTGCAACTGCGAGGTTTTGTGTCCGTGCCTGCTGTCGCACGCGCAGGCGCGTCCCACCGAGGGCCATTGCGACGTCGTCCTCGCCTTCCATATCGACAGGGGGAGTTACGGCGCGACCGATCTCTCGGGACTCAACGCGGTGCAGGCCGTGGTCACGCCCGGCCCGATGGCGCAGGGCGGCGGAACGTTCGCGCTCTACCTGGACAGCCGCGCCACGCCCGAGCAGCGCGCCGCTCTCGAAGCGATCTTCGGCGGCAACGCGGGCGGCCCGCCCGCTCTCGTGTCTCTGATGGCGTCGAAAAAGTTGCCGACCAAGGTCGCCGAAATCAATTTCAGCGCCCAGGGCAACGTCCGCAAGCTCTCGATGCCGGGAATCGCGGACGTGACCGTCGAGGGCGTGCTCGGGGCTGGCGGAAACACCGTATGGATCGACAACGCGCCGCATCCGCTGGCCTCGCGTCTTGCCGCCGCCAAGGGCACTTCCAGCAACTACAGCGACCATTCGATGACGTTCAAAAATTCCGGGCGAAACGGTCATTTCGCCCCGATCCGATGGTCGAGCAACTAGGGCGCGACGACGCTCCGGCCGCTCTCCCATGACGACAGCCGCTGACTC
>JAKAVC010000058.1 GCA_021817345.1 Deltaproteobacteria bacterium
GAAACGCGGGTGTCGCCAAAAACAGGAGCGCGACGGCAAGAGCGGCGCCATATATTCGTCTCATAAACGATATTCTCCATGAGCAAGCTACTAGAGATGTCCAGTGAAGCAAATGCAACCCGTCAGCCTCGGGTTTCCGCCGGTCCGGCTCCGCCCGCGCGCGGATACTTCACCGCCGCAGTCCGCCGGGAACGTAATGAGACACCACGACGGCAACACCTTCACGACGCTCCGCCCGGAAGGTGGGGGGCCGGCGCGCATGCCGAGGCGAATCAGGAATACGGCGTCTTCGATTTCTTTGCGGCACGCGGCTTATTCAAATCCGCTGTACAAGCGAACCTTCAGGGTTACCATGATCACCGCGCCGCGCCTCTCGAAATTCGACGGGATTGTCATCACAAGCGGACCGCGACCGGATGGATGGCGAGAGCGACTCGCGCCGCTTGCGCTTTGAGCGCTGAATGGACCGAAGCAAGCGGGCGCGAGGCCCTCGACCTCGCGCCCGCGTTCATTCGTTGGCCACCGTCTAGATTCTGCCAAGACGACGCAAAGCGTCGATCGAGCAGTACTCGTTGAAGTAACGAGTCTGATTCACTCCGGTCTTAAACCCGCCCGATATCTGGGGCACGATCTGGAAGCGCGTCATGCGCCCGGATTGCATATCGAGCGCGTGGACGTAAACCCAGCTCCACCATTCGTCCGGCAGCGAGGGATCCCAATCGACGGCGTTCGCCGCCTTCCGGTACGTGTCGAATCCGCCCTCCCACTGCTGCCACGGTTTTCCCTGACGATCGTAGCAAATCATGGTAAGCGGATTTATCGTGCGGGCATCGTACCAGATTCTCTTCTTGCTGAGTGGCGAACGCGGAAAATGCGTCGGTGACATCTCACAGACGTAGCATTCCGGCACCAGCTCAAAGGTGCTGCGGAAATATTTCTTGCCGGTCTTGCCGCCACAGGTGTCGAGCAGCCATCCCTTGCGATCGACGTGGGCATTGCGGCTCACCGCAGTCAGCAGCGGGCCCTTGGACACGACCTTGAAATCGCCCCATGTCAGAAGCGGGTCACCGGCCATCCACGCATCGCTGGCGAAATCGGTTTCTCCAGGAAGCTGCGGCTCGAACCGCTGGTCGCTCGGGAACGTTCGGACACGTTGGAGCTCCGGCACGTAGCCGTAATACAGGGGAAACAGATGCTGGTCGTAATACCAGATCTGGAAGAACGCGGTGCCCATCTGGTCTTCCGGCGCGGCGATGAACAACGGGAAGTAGCGAAGATCCTTTTCGTGGCCCGGCACGTAAGGCTTCGGGTCGTTAACCAGCCGTCCGACCATCTGATACTCAACGTAGAAGGTCTGATACTCGTACTGGATGTTGCCGGCCGCATCGGTATCCCACTCGTGGAAGGCGCCCATCTCCGAATCATGCTTGCCCCAACTGAGCGAGTTGCCAAACATCACTTCCGTGGGCGTTTTGGGATCGGGGAACGGCAGGCCGCCCGTCCATGGCTTGTGATCCAAGGTGTAAACGTTACCATCGGGAAAGATCTTGAACTTCCCCTTGTTGTGCAACGACGCATTCAGAAAGGGCGGCGGCGTGAGCCAATCCACCCGCGTCGTCGTCGGCGCAAGGTCGACCACGCGCCCGTCATACTTGATCGACCAGTAGGCCGCCGGATCAAGAATGTCCTTTACGATGTCGACGTTGCTGGCGTTCAACTCCTGTCCGGCTTTGAGCTTGCCCTTGGTGTAGGCTTCGATAGACAAAAGCTCAGGCGGATATGCAGCTTCGCAACTGCCCGTGTTCACCAACACATCGAACAGCGGTGCAAGAACTCCGGCGGCTACAATCCCTTTTGCCGTTTGTTCGAGGAAATGTCTTCTCGTCCATCCCTCTGTGTACTTCAACAAGTTCATAGCGACGTCACCTCAATTTGCGGAATCTCTCCCGAAAAATGCGAACCCGATCTGAAACTCCGATCAGCCCGCATGCCCCGTAACCTAGAGACGAAGATAAGCGCTGAACCCATCAAATCTCAAACGGAGGAATCGTGACCATGGCGGTTAAACATAAGATTTCCTTGAGAGAGCCGATCGCGCGGCAAATGTTCGACGCTTCAGAAAAGGGCCCGCGCCAACCACCGATTGAGCGAAGGCGAGTGTGCCCGAGGCCACGCAATGCCAGGGTGATCGCGCTCGATTGAGCTTGGGCACGCGGCACATGAGGATAAATTGGCGCGTATAAAATTAGATCCAAGACACAAGAATCGCAATTCGATGTGACTTCGCTATTTAGCTGATATTTTCACTATTTAGCTGACGATGAGGCATGAAATCTGCTACGACGATCTCAGGTTCCACTTATAAATGGCCGGGGTTAAATCGCGATTCGTGGCCAAACAACCGACTCGTGGTCTCAGCGACGATACGCCTCGAAGCCTAAACTATCGAGCCGCGCCCATCAAAGCGGCGGCGAAAATGGTGCCTACAATGGCGAAAACCGGCGCAACGCGCGGTCCGCGCGCTACGCCGGTACATAAGATTTTCTGTATTCGCTTGCTGGGCTGCGCTAACGGCCGAGGCGTCGCAGCGAACTCATCGAGCAGTAATCGCCGAAAAGCTCGGCCTTATCCACATCGGTGTGGTAGCCACCTAAAATCTCACGCACGACCTGGAACCTCTCCATACGGTTGCTTTGGAGATCGTGCGCGTGCACGTGGGTCCACTCCCAGAACTCCTCGGGTACGCCCTCGACCCACTTCGCTCCCGCGGGGCGCTTGTAGTAGTCAAAGCCGCCCTCCCACTGCTGCCACATCTTGCCCTGGCGGTCGTAGGTGATCATCGTCAACGGGTTCAGCGTGCGGGCATCGTACCAAATCCGCTTCTTGCTATACGGCGAGCGCGGGTACTTGACCGGTTCCATCTCACAGATGTAAGTCTCCGGCACCAGTTCCATCCGGGTGCGGAAGTACTTCTTGCCGGTCTTACCGCCGCAAGTTTTGTGGAGCCAGTTCGGCTGGTCGAGATCGGCGCAATGGCCGGCGCAGGTCAAGAGCGGGCCCTTGCCGACGATACGAAAATTGCCCCAAGTTAAAAGCGGGTCGCCCGCCATCCACGATTCGCTGGCGAATGAAGTCCAGCCGGGCATCTGGGGTTCGAAGCGCTGATCGGTCGGGAAACTGCGGGTGCGCTTGAGCAGCGGCGTGTAGCCGTAGAACTCGGGGAACCGATGCTGGTCGTAGGCCCAGATCTGAAGGAACGAGGTGCCGCGCACGTCCTCGGGCGACGAGAGGAAAAGTGGAAAAAAGCGAAGCTGATTCTCACGGCCGGACATGTACGGCTTGGGGTCGAGGACCTGGCGACCCACCGTCTGATACTCGACGTAAAACCATTGGTACGAGTACTGAACTTCGCCGCTGCCGTCAGTCTCCCAATCCTGGCATGCGCCCATGAAAGAATCGTGCTTACCCCAGCTCAGCGTGTTCGACATCATGCATTCCTGGGGTGTCTTGGGATCTGGAAACGGGTTGCCGCCGATCCACGGTTTCCCATTCTTGGTCCATACATTACCGTCCTTGCCGATAATGTGGACACCGCGGTTCTTGATTGTGGCCTCAAGGAACGGCTTGGGCGTCAGGTGGTCGAGTTCGGTAGTGGTGGGCGCGAGATCGACGAGGCGACCTTCCTGTTTAATCTGGAAGTACGCGGCGGGGTCGAGGATGTCTTTGACAACATCGACGTTGCTCGCGTTGAGCTCCTGTCCGATCTTGAGCTTGCCCTTGGTGTAAGCCTCGATCGAGAGCAGTTCCGGCGGATACGCCGCCTCGCAACTGCCGGTGTTGCCGATCACTTCCCAGAGCGGAGCGATCACGCCAGCCGCCATGATTCCCTTGGCCGTCTGCTCAAGGAAATGCCGACGCGTCCATCCGGAGTCGTACTTAATTAATCGCACCATGATTTACCTCAAAGATTTTCTGCGGCGTTGCCGGTCATGCCTGATCCGGCTCGTCGTCGTCATTCCTCGCGCAAGGTCGCCGAAAGTCCACACCGCGCCGCCGCAGCCGCGGATTGCCCGCTCGCGGTCGCAATGCCTGCCGCACGCGGCACGTCGCAACGACGTGTCGGCCCGGCGCTTCTCGCAGATGGAGTTAGAGCCCCGCTTGGCGATAGCGAACGCACGTGATGTGCCAATCGTGCTGGAGCAATCAAGAACTGCGCGACTCGAAATCGCCGCAGCCTCTTCATCCGAGGATTTACGCATCAATTCGGATGCATCCCGGCCCGCTAAGGCGTTCGCGAATAAAGTTCTCTGATTGCCTCGCGCTTGTTGCCTCGCGCTTGTCCTGAGGCTCAGGGCGGCCCAGCATGTTTGCGCTTCGGCTCGGGAATCGGGCGTCTCTATCGGCGTCAGATGCTTCCTATGGGAACACTCTTCAGCGTGGCCGCGTAAAAACGTATCGAAGCATTTGAAATTACAACACGAGTGCTGCAATCAGAGAGTCGGCGGGCAATCGAGACGACCGCCGAGGAGTCAGGTCATGGATTCCATCAGGGACCGGGCATGTATCGTGGGCGTGGGAGAAAGCGAGTTCACCCGCGGCACCACGAAAACCGATTTGCAGTTGACGCTCGAAGCATCGATGAATGCGATCCGGGACGCGGGGCTCGGCCCGCACGACATCGACGGCATCGTTGGACCTCCGGTCGGCGCTCCGGCGGAACATTTCGCGGCCAACCTGGGCATCGAGGACCTGCGCTACGCCGCGACCATTCACATGGGCGGAGCAAGCTGCGTCGCGGGATTACAAAGCGCCGCGATGGCGGTTGCGTGCGGCGTCGCGAAGAACGTTCTCCTCCCGATGGGCTGGCTCGGATACTCGGCGATGCGCGTGAGCGCGATGGGCCGGCGCGAGGGAGGCGACGCCGCGACCGGCGGTCCGCTCGGACCGACGATAAGTGAATGGTACCTGCCCTACGGCGCCTCGGTACCGGTGCAGTGGTACGCGTGGATCGCCACGCGGCACATGAAGCTTTACGATATCCCGTTCGAAACGATGGCCGCGGTTTCACTGGCGGCGCGTAAGCACGCCCAGTTGAATGAAAAGGCGCTGATGCGCGGCCGCCCGCTGACGCTTGAGGACTACATGAAGGCGCGATGGATCTCTTACCCCTTCAGGCTGTTCGATTGCTGCCTCGAAACCGACGCCGCCAGCGCCGTCGTGGTGACCTCCGCCGAGCGCGCCCGCGACCTGAAGCATCCGCCGGTTTATATTTCCGGCGTGGCCGAAGGCCATCCCTACCCCGCCGACGACATCCCCTCGCGTCCCGACCCGTTCACGATAGGACTCAGCTTCGCGGCCCCGAAGGCTTTCGCGATGGCCGGTGTGAAGCACGAGGACATCGATTTCCTCGAAATATATGACTGCTTCAGCTATGTCGTGCTCCTTCAAATCGAGGCGATGGGCTTTTGTGGCCGAGGCGAGGTCAAGGACTTCGTCAAGGGCGGGCGATTCGAACTCGGAGGCGACCTGCCGCTCAATACCCACGGCGGTCTTCATTCCGAGGCGCACGTATGGGGAATGAACCATGTGGTCGAAGCGGCGCGGCAGTTGCGCCATGAGTGCGGCCAGCGCCAGGTCAAGGACGCGGAAGTCGGCCTGGTGACGGGATGGGGAGACTTCGGCGACGGCAGTATGGCCATCTTGAGGAGGTAGATCATGGCTGAAGCAAAAACGGCTCAATACCAGCGTCCGCTTCCACGGCGCCGAGGCCCGGCGGGCGAGTTCTACGAGTTCTGCCACAAGCACGAACTGCGCTTTCAGCGATGCGGCGATTGCGGAACGTGGCGGCATATCCCGCGCGACATGTGCGCGAAATGCGGCTCCTTTAAATGGCGATGGGACAAATCGTCGGGACGGGGAAAAGTTTTCTCATGGACCACCGTGATGCAGCCGATGCTGCCGCAGTTCGCCGAAGTTCCGTACAGCCCCGTGATTATCGAAATGGAAGAAGGCGTCAGGATGCTCAGTTGGCTCCGTGACGTGAAACCCGAGGAGCTGAAGCTCGACCTGCCGGTCGAAGTCGCATTCGAAGACGTAACCCCCGAGGTGACGCTTCCAATGTTCCGGCGCCGAAGCTGAGCGTCCGCGCTTCCAAAGCGCCGCGCCGAGGCGAATCCCTGCCCACGGGAGCCGCTGTGCGACGCTCGATCCTGAACCCCGCGCAGCCGACGGTGACTGTTTTGCCACCGGCTCGCTTAGAAGCACAATATGTATCCGTAAGACTCAGTCTGTTCGACGCATTAGATCCGCTCACCTGGAAATAATCGGAAGCACTCAGCAAGCTCGCGCATTGCTGTTTCGACGGATCAAGGCACCGCAATTGCTTCGTCCCTGTCAGGGGCTGTTTTTTTTTTCGGGCCGTAAATTCAAATCGATGGGGACAAAAAGATGAGCGCCGAGCGCGAAGAGCGTAAACCTATTTCCGAGTTGGAGCAGGTCGACGAGGCGTGGAACTTCCCTCTGTTCGAGGCGATCATGAACCGGCGCTCGCGCCGGTTTGGCGTCGGGATGGAGATCGCCGAGGGACCCAACCAGTTCAAGTCACCCAATCCTCCGGAGCCGTTGGACGAACTCGAAGAGGCCTTGCTTATCGCCGCGGGGACCGGGATCACGGGCCTTAACCTTGGCGATTTGCCGTGGGCCGCGCGGCCCGAGAACATCGATCAGCTCCAGACCTGGTGCGGCGAGGGCAACACGCTCGTCGAGTATTGCGGGCGGAGCTGGCCGAGCGCATGCGGCGCGCACGGAACCGAACTTTTCTACACCAATGACGAGGGCGTGTACCTGCTCAAGCTGCGCGAGGCACAGCCGAGCAAGCTGCGCGAGTACGAGGGAAAGAGCGATCGCGACAAGCTGGTCCAGTTCGTCCGCGATCACAGGGTGAAGCTGTTCGACGGACGGCTCGACATTCCTCGCAATACCGGAGCTATAGCCTCCTTCAATCTCTGGAACATGAACATGCCCGGCACCACGCTCTTCATGCCGGTTTCGGACATCACCGAGGAATATATCAACGTCATAATGCTGGACGCGGACTTCGGCCAGTACATCGTCGACGACCGGCATGGCAACCGTCCGACCTGCAACGAAAAATGGATCAAGGAAGGATGGGTCGACACGCCGATTCCGCTGACGATGCTCGAGACGAGCATGATGGCCGCGATCGCGGGCTCCGAGGGCGCTTTCATCGGGCAGAACATCACGCTCGCGATGCAGGCGATCGGGCTCGGCGGATGGCTGTTCGGCGGGGCGACTCCGTTCGTGATAATGGGCGGAACTCCGGCGGCGCGCGGGCTCGGCTTTCATTTCGAATCCAATCCGAAGGATTCGAACGCATTCCCCGAGCCGGTCGGACTCGACGGCGGATTCGAGAGCTATCGGCCGCCGTATTATAAGGACATGGACGCGGCGGTTGACGCGATCGTCGCGCGCAAGTTCGGGGCCCACGGGGTATTCAATCCGTTCTCCGAAAAGCCGGCGCCTTACAAGAATCGCGCGGACTTCCTGCGCGGCATTCCGCGCACTCCGGAGAAGTCGATCCAGATCGCCAAGGAAACCTGCCGCTACATATGGGAGACCTACGGCACCTTTCCCGCCGTAGTGCCTCCGATGGTGCTGCTGTATTACATCCAGGCCCAGCACTGCGAACTCGAATTTTACGACAAGTTCTATCCGCCCGGCTCATATCTTAAGACGCACAAGCATCACATGGAGAAGTGGCATAAGAAAACCTCGGCGGGACGAAAGGCCGCCTGAGCGAGAGTTGGCTGTTGCGATGCCCGCCACCGGCGCCCTTGCCAGCCGGGCATCGCTTCCTCGCCAACTCCTACATGCGTGATCGTGGTGAACGAAAGCATCATTCAGCAGGTGTTCGGCGGCGCGGCAAAGAAAAACCGCGCCGCACTTTCGGAAATCGAATCGAAGCAGGTTCTCGAGGCATTGGGAATAAGCACCGCGATGCCGTATGCGGCGCGCTCCGCTGACGAAGCGGTCGCGCTCGCCTCGCGATGCGGCTTCCCGGTGGTCCTCAAAGTGCTCTCGCCCGATGTCACCCACAAGAGCGACGTCGGCGGCGTCGCGCTCGGCCTTGGCGCCGAAGCCGAGGTTCGCGAGGCCTACGAGCGGATTCGCGAAAATCTCCGCGCCCGCGCTCCGCACGCCCGTTTCGAGGGAGTCGCGGTGCAGGCGATGGCGCGGCCGGGCCTCGAGATGCTCGCCGGCATCACGCGCGATCCGCAGTTCGGCGCGATGGTGATGGTGGGAATGGGCGGCGTCCTGGTCGAGGTGCTCAAGGACACCGCGGTCCGTATCGCGCCGGTCAGCGAAGCGCAGGCGCGCGAGATGCTCGCCGAACTGCGCGGTGCGGCGCTGCTCAAGGGCGCGCGCGGGATGCCGCCGGCGGACGAGCCGGCGCTCGCCTCGCTGCTCGCGAATATCTCGCAACTCGCCGCGCGCCATCCGGAAATTAAGGAAATGGATCTGAACCCGGTGGTCGTTTACCAGAAGGGATTGTGCGCGCTCGACGCGCGCATCCTGCTGGAACCGACCGGTGTCCCTCGCCGGATCGATCCGGAACTGCGCGCGCGGCGTCTGGCTAATCTGGACCGCGCATTGAAGCCGCGTACCCTTGCCGTGATCGGCGATCGCGCAGTGCGCGAGTACATGTGGCTCAACGCCGAGCGCGGTTTCAAGGGCAAGCTCTATTCCGTCCAGCCCGATCCCAGGGAGGCGGCGGGAATCGAGAAGCTGGGCATTCCCAACTTCACGAGCATTGCCGAGGTGCCCGAACCCATCGATTACGCGATCGTCGCCGTGCCGCGCCAGTCCGCGCCGCAGGTGCTCGCCGACTGCATCGCGGCCAGGGTCGCCGGGGCCGGATTTTTCACCGCCGGATTCTCCGAAGTCGGGGACGAACTGGGAAACAGGCTCGAACAGGAGATGCGCACGCTCGCGAGCGGTTCCGATATCGCGCTGGTCGGCCCCAACTGCATGGGACTGTGCAATCCTGGACTCGGCCTGCTGAACTCTTCGAGCCTGCGCCCGGCCGAATCGGGCGGCGACGTGTGTTTCATCTCGCAGAGCGGCACCCATGCGATAAGCCTCGTCATGAAGGCGCCGGGACGCGGAATCAAGGTCAACCTTGCGGCGTCGATCGGCAATGCCACGATCCTGGAGGCGGCGGAATACCTCGACGTGATGGCCGCTGACCCGGCCACTCGCGCAATCGGGCTTTATGTCGAGGGAGTGCGCGACGGACGCCGCTTCTTCGACAGCCTGCGCCGCGCCGCCGCGCGCCATCCGGTGCTGGTATGGAAAGGCGGCGTCACCGAATCAGGCGCGCGCGCCACTTTCTCGCACACCGGCTCGCTCGCGACTCCCGCCGCGGTGTGGAAGGCGGTGATGCGACAGAGCGGCGCCGTGGAGGTGCTCAATCTGGAATCGATGCTTGACGCGATGGAGCTGCTGATCCGCACTCGCGAGGTGCGCGGGCGCAGGATGGCGTTGGTGGCGATGACCGGCGGGCAGTCGGTGGTGATAAGCGACACGTTCGCGCGTCACGGGCTCGAAGTGCCGCCGCTCTCGGACAGCACCCATCGGCAGTTCAGCACCTTCTTCAAGGTGATCGGCGGAAGTTACCGAAATCCGCTCGACGCGGCATGGACGATGGGCAACGTGAGCAATCGCGGCAACGTCGATCGCGTGCTCGACATCCTCGATGAGGACTCGGAGACCGACGCGATCGTGATGGAGCTGCGGCCCGGGCCCGGCTTTGGCACTATACGGCGGGAAATAAAAGAAGAGGAAATAACGCCGATGCTCGACCTGGTCGCGGGCTTCGCGCGCCGGGCCAGGAAGCCGTTCGCGATCGTAATAGACGCCGGCCATATCCAGCCCGAGATGGAAGCCTGGGTCGTCGGCAAGACGGAAGAACTCGCGCGGGCGCGCGGATTGGTCACTTTCGCGGGGTTTGAGCGCGCGGCCGCGGCTTTCCGCGCGGCGGCTGAATGCCACGAAAACCGCCAGCGCCTGGCCCAGTAACAACGGAAACGCACTGCGCGCGCCGCGAGGGAACATCCAGGGGACGGGAGATTTTCAGGAAGCGGCGGCCAATTGTTGCTTTCAAGCTCAACCGTCGAGGGGCTGTGAACTGAAACGAAGAGGGCTCAGCGATGCAGGACAAATCAATCTACGAAGAACTCGCGGAGAAACTGGAAATCGCCGGACGAAGGTCCCAACTCGTTCCGCGAATCCTCAAAACGATCCTCAACGAATCCGAAGCTCGCCTCCTGCTGGCCGCCTCACCTCCCGCGACGATCGAGGAACTGAGCGCCAAAAGCGGAATCGACGCCGCGAGCGTCGAGGCGATGGTCGATCCGCTTTTCAAGAAGGGGGTGCTGTTCAAGACCAGGAAGCCTGACGGCACCCGCTACTATCGGGTGCGTCAGGTCCTGCAACTCCACGACGCCACCGCAGTCATGAACAATCCGCCGCCTGGAATGTTCGAGCTGTGGAAGGAATACACACGCACCGAATGGGGCGAAGAAGTCGGGGCGTTTCAGTCGCCGGTGCTGCGGGTCATTCCAATCAACATGAGCCTCGAGCCCGAATCGCAGGTGCTCGCCTCCGACGACGTTACCAACCTTGTCAAGCAGGCGCGCAACATCGCCGTCACCAGGTGCTCGTGCCGGGCGATCGACGGCGCCTGTGGAATGCCGGTTGAGGTATGCATGCAGATCGATCGCGCGGCCGATTACGCAATCGAGCGCGGCACCGGCCGCAAGCTAACCCCCGAGGAAGCGCTGGCGATGCTGCAGATGTGCGAAGAGGAAGGCCTCGTACACGTCGCCGAAAACAAGCAGGGCGTTGGCCACGTAATCTGCAACTGCTGCCGCGACTGCTGCATCAACTGGACGTCGGTGCGAACGGGCGTGGGAAAGTTCGCCTCGCCGAGCCGGTTTCGCGCCGTGATCGATCTCGACAAGTGCAACGGCTGCGAAAAGTGCATCGATCGATGCTTCTTCGACGCGCTCTCGATGGACGATTACGGTTCGTTTGCGCAGGTGGACGAGCAGAAATGCATGGGCTGCGGCGTATGCCGTCCGGCCTGCATGCTGGAGGCGATCACCATGCAGGCCGTGAGGCCCGCCGACTTCGTCCCCGCCTGAACAGGCGGCGCCGCGCCGCGGAGCCTGAGCGCATGCATGAACTGCAAATCACCGAACGCATCCTGGACATCGTGCTCAAGCACGCTGCCGGCCAGAAGGTGGACCGCATCGTCCGTATCCACCTGAGGATCGGCGCCCTTTCCGATCTCGAGGACGAGTGGATACAGCGCTACTTCGACTACCTGAGCCGTGGCACCGTCGCTGAAAACGCTAAACTCGCGATTGTGCGCGCCAACGCCGTAATGCGATGCCCGTCGTGCTCGAGCTCGTTTGAAGTCGGACGTGAGGAACTTGCCAGCGCCCAGTGCCCCGATTGCGGCGAGCGTGAACTGGAATTGGCCGCCGGCCGCGAATATCTGATCGAGAACATGGAGGTCCTATGAGCGACGCCGTCCGGCTGATCGAAATCAAGGAAGAGATTCACGCCGACAACGATCGGACCGCAAAGGCGTTGCGAGCCAAACTCGAGGAAAAGAAAACCTTCCTCTTGAACCTGATGTCCTCGCCGGGCTCGGGCAAGACCTCGACCATTCTGAAAACGATCGAAACGCTACGCGACCGCTTCAGATTCGCCGTGCTGGAAGCCGACATCGACTCGACGGTCGATGCGGAGGCGGTGGCCGCAGTAGGTATCCCGGCGGTGCAGCTCCGTACCGGAGGCTTCTGCCATCTCGACGCCGCGATGGTCACCAAGGGATTGGAGGCGCTGGATCTCGACGCGCTTGATATCGTCGTGGTCGAGAACGTCGGAAACCTGGTGTGTCCGGCGGAGTTTGACACCGGCGCGGTAAGAAACGCGATGATCCTGAGCGTGCCCGAAGGAGATGACAAACCGCTCAAGTATCCGCTGATGTTCACCGTGAGCGACGTGTTGCTGGTGAACAAAATAGATTACCTTCCGTTCTCGAACTTCGATCTCGAAGCCATGCGCAAGCGGGCGATGAAACTCAACCCCCAGATGGAAATCTTCGAGGTTTCGGCCAGGACCGGCCAAGGATTCGAGCAGTGGGCATCGTGGCTCGCCCGCGAGGTGAGCGACTTCCTGAACTCGGCCCCTGGCGCTTCACGGCCCGCGATCGGGAAATTCCTTTCCATCTCGCGCTGCTGACCCCCGCCGGATTCCGGACGACCGCCCGCGGATTTTGCAAGCCGCCAAGCGGACGCTACACGGCGGACAATCACGGACGCGAAACGAAAGGGGCGAAGCCTCGACGGCTCCGCCCCGCGCACATCATCCTATCTCAAACTCCGAGCCGCTCTTCTGCGAGCGTTTCGGACGCCCGACGATGGCAGCGTCCCGCTCCTTCGGCGCTAAACGCGCTCGATCAGCGTGCCGGTGCCGAGTCCTCCGCCGCAGCACATCGTGATGATCGCGTACTTGCCGCCCGCGCGCTCCAGTTCGTTGACCGCCTTCGTCACCAGTCCGCATCCGGTCGCGCCGAGCGGATGGCCCAATGCGATCGCGCCGCCATTCGGATTTACCCGCTTCATGTCGGCTTCCATCGTTTTCGCCCACGCGAGCACCACCGACGCAAAAGCCTCGTTGATCTCGATCACGTCGATGTCCCCGATGTTGAGGCCGGCTCGCTTGAGCAGCTTGCGCGTGGCCGGAATCGGTCCTTCGAGCATCAGCACCGGATCGCATCCGACCAGGCAGGTCTGGAGCACTCGCGCGCGCGGCCGGCATCCGAGCTCACGCGCCTTCTCCGCGGTCATCAGCAGCACGGCGGCGGCGCCGTCGGCCACCTGTGAGGAAGAACCCGCGGTGTGGATGCCGTCGGGACGGGCGACCGGCTTGAGCCCGGCGAGCGCCTCGAGGCTGGTCTGCCGCGGGCATTCGTCGCGCGTCACTACGCGCGTCTGGTCGCCGCGCTCTCCGCCTTCCTGGATGACGGGAACCTCGATCGGCACGAGCTGGGAATCGAATCGCCCTTCGGAGATGGCGCGCGCCGCGCGAAGCTGCGATTCCAGGCCGAGGTGATCGGTGTCGTCGCGCGTAATCCCGTACTTGGTGGCGATTCGTTCGGCGCCTTCGAACTGGCTGGTGAACTCGTAGTGCTCGAAGTATTTGCGCGTGATCGGCTTGCCCATCCCGGCCTGCGCTCCGGCGATGGCGTCCGAACCGATCGGCAGCAGGCTCATGTTCTCAACGCCGCACGCAAGCACGATATCCTCCGCGCCCGACGAGATCATGTTCGCCGCGAGATTCACGGCAAACTGGCTCGAGCCGCACTGCGAATCGACGGTCGAGCAGGCGATGTCAGGCGGCAGCCCCGCAGTGAGCCACGCAGTGCGGGTCACGTTGAACGCTTGCGCGCCAACCTTATTGATGCATCCGCCGACCACCTGGCCAACCGCGGCTGGAGCGACCTTGGCGCGCTTGAGAACTTCGGCCATCACCTGTGCGAGCATCTCGGTGGGATGCGCGCTCGACAGCGCTCCTTTCTTCTTTCCGATAGGCGACCGGCCCGCCTCGACAATCACGACATCTCGCATCACTTTCCTCCGTTGCACCGAGCCGAGGCCCGGGTTTGAATTCTGTCCGACGAGTTCTCAGAGTAGCGCAGATCGTCTGAAAGATCTGTGAATTGGCGATCCGGCGCGGGAAAATTTCGAACTGGTTGACGCGATTCTGCCGCAAATCCGCCGTAAGTCCGAGTTCGGCGCAGATGTTTCCTTCTGCCCCACATGGCTCCACAGGAAGCATCGCACAAGCCCGCAGCGCTTTCCTTTGACTGCGGTATCGTAGTTGCTTGAGTCCGCTGCGCATGCCCGTCAGTCTAACACCTGTAAGCCGCGCGAACTCCAGCGGCCAGTTGTTTCGGTCGTGGAAAGAGTGGCGCACTGCTGTGGCCGCTGCAAAAAGGCACGGTGTAACAGTCGCAAAACGGCACATATTTTGCTCCCCCTTTTGGGTGCCTGGTCTCGGCGGGCAGCGCTTCTGTAATTCGCCGCATCCGTTGCAGCCCTAAACGCGGTTCATCACCGGCGCAATGCGCATCGCGGCAATGCAGTAGGCCTGCATTCGCCCGTTGGAGCTGGCGCATCGGGCCGTCCACGATGCGTCGGTCCGACGGAAACCAAGATATCAACCCAGGATGCGTTGCGCCTCTTTTCATCGGATGCTGAAAGGTATGGAATAGCGCGCGCGGGCGAGGAGAAGCGTGAAGGGTGGCGCATCCGGCTGTCTCGATCAATCAAGCACTATTCATAATGGGATTACCGCCGACGGGGCATGCGTCGCCTTGCCTGCCTGCCGCGCGGTTCTCCGCCTCGGGTCCACGTCCAACTGGCGCCTTGCGCAAGATCGACCCGTTGCGCGTAAGCAGGCTCGCGGACGTATTTCATTTTCCGAGCAACGTCACGGGTAACGCTGGAGGGTTGTATGCAGTATGATTTTCCCGCGCTCTATTTTGAAACCACCCGCGTCTGCAACCTGAAGTGCCGGGTGTGTATGACGGCCAGCAACGACACGCGCGCGGTCAAACAAGCGGTCAAACGCCAACTATCGTTCGAGGAGATCCGTGATCTTGTGCTCATCCCGGCCAAACGCGTCGGCGTGCGCGCGATCGGATGGAGCGGCGGCGAGTTCTTCACCCGCAAAGACGCGATGGATTTGCTGAAACTCGCCGGCGAACTCGGATACCTGTCCAAAATTTGCAGCAACGGCGAGATCCTGACCCGCGAATTCCTGCGCCAAGTCAAAGAGGCCACGGGCGGAAAGGTTACTATCGCCGTCGGACTCAACACGATCGACGAGCGCAACCAATTCAGCCGCGACGCGGCACCCGACAAAACCCTGGAAGTGCTTAAGCTGTGCGAGGAGCTCAAGATCGACCGACACGTCATAGTGACTATTTCAAAGCACAACGCTGAATGCTTCGAGAATACCGTCAAATACCTGGTCGACCGGCGGATTTCCTACAATCGCTCGCCGTACGTGGCCCGTGGCTCGGGTTGCGATCTGTTCCGCGAGATCGCCTTCGACCGCGAGGACCTGAAAAATAAGTTCCATCCGGCGTTGCGCCGCCACGTTAACGGCTATGTAAGCTACACGCCGTTCTTCCTCTCGCCGGAACTGCACGAGCAGGTCTCCGGCGGCGTAAAGAACGGTACCGTTCCCCACAATCCGCCGATCGGATGCTGGGTTGGCACATGGCTCGCGGTAAACCCGGAGGGCGACGTTTCGGTGTGTCCGGTGCTGCTCGACTCGCTCAGCGCCGGCAATGTGCGCGACAAGCCACTCGACCGTATCGTTGAGGAGAGCGAGTTATTTCGCAACATCCTCGACCGCGGCAAACTGCGCGGCAAGTGCGGCAATTGCCGCTACCAGTACACCTGCGGAGGATGCCGCGCGATGGCTTATTACCATACCGGCGACTACATGAACGAAGACCCCACCTGCTTCTTCGATCCGGTCGACAAAACCACGGTGTCCGAGCACGAGGAAGAAACCAACCGGATGTTCAAGAAGTATCTGATCGTCGCGCGCTACGTCGGCCTCTACACGGGTAGGGCGAAACCTCAGGATCGTGAGCCGGTGTGAGCATCCTGGTGCCGATGAAAGCGCACACGGCATGCGCTTCGCGAGCATCATTCAGGCGTCCTTCTGCAGGACGTGAACGACGCATACCGCGCCCACTCCAACCATGTGGGCCAGGCCGACGCGCGCATCGGGCTGCTGGCGTACGCCGGCTTCGCCGCGCAACTGGCGCGTGATCTCGGCGACCTGTCCGACACCGGTGGGCCCGATCGGATGCCCCATTGCGAGCAGTCCGCCCGACGCGCTGATTGCGCATCTGCCGCCGATATCCGCCTCGCCCGAGGTTATCATGCGCGCGCCCTCGCCCTCGCCGCACAGCCCCATGGCTTCCACGTAGAGCAGCTCCTCGATCGTGAAAGCGTCGTGCAGTTCGACGACGTCGAGGTCATCGGGGGAGATTCGCGCCTCGTCGTAGGCCTGCGCGACAGTCTCGCGCGTGAGTTCCGCGTCGAAATTTTTCGCACCGTGATAAACCCGCTCCGAGCGCGAAACCGAAGCCGTGACCCGCACGGCCCGCGAGCGAGTGATGCCGAGCTTTGTGATTGCGTCGTCGGAAGCGACGATGACCGCCGCGGCGCCTTCTCCGATCGGGCAGCATTGCAGGCGCGTCAGCGCGCCGGAAATCGGCGACCCGGCGAGCACCTCCTCGAGCGTGACCGCCCTCTGGCGCTGCGCGTAGGGATTGTTCGCGCCGTTGCGATTATTCTTCACCGCGACCGACGCGACCTGCTCGGCCGTTGCCCCGTAGCGGTTCATGTACTCATTGGCGAGCAGCGCAAAATGCGTGAACGGAACCACGCGCCGGCCAACCAGGTCGCGGATGTTGGTCTTCGCCGACGCCAGCGCGAGCGGAGCGGGCTTGTCCACGCCGACCGCCAGCGACACGTCGGTCAGCCCGCTGGCGACGTCAAGACAGGCCTGGCGCACCGCGGTGGAACCCGAGGCGGAGGCGTTCTCCACCTGCGCCATCGCAATTCCCGTCGCACCCAGATGCCGGAGCATCGGGCGGCCCGCCGCCATCCCAATCAGCGCCGTGCCGGTGTAGGCCGACTCGACCGAGCGCCACTCGATTCCCGCATCCCTGAGCGCCTCGCGCACCGCCGTGAGCCCTAGCGCCACGTAGGGCGTCTCGCTCAAGCGCTGGTAGCGATGCAGGCCAATGCCGACCACGTAAACCGGGCGCATCTCGCGCAGCGTCTTTTTCATCGCACCGTCTCCTGCTTCGCGAAGCGCAGCTCGTTAGCGCGCCCGCCCTCGCCGTCCACCGCGACAACGACCGCGCGCATTCGATCGCCGATCCTGAGGCCCTCGTCCGTGCGTTGCGCGAGGATCGCGCGGATTGCGGGGCCGTCGTCCAGCACGATCACGCCGACGGTGAATGGCGCCTCTATATCCTTTCCCTGGTACAGATGGACCGTCGCGAAAGAGGCCAGCGTGCCCTCGCCGCGCAGCGATTTCGGCTCCAACTGCTCCGCGGGCGCGCCGCACGACTCGCATCCGTACCATTGCGGTGGAAAAAACACGTATCCACATGCGCGGCACCTGCCACCGTTGAGCGCGGGCTCGGGCGACGCGGAAAACAGACTCGACTCAGACGCTCCTTCGGGCATGGAAAGCCTCCCACGGAAACAGTTCACCCAAACCATACATAGTCAGCCAACAAATACGCTAACGGCGCCCTCGTGGCGACGACTTCTCACCAGCCGCCAGCGCGCTCATCAAGGGCGGCATGGAGTTTTTTTTCCGAGGAACAGGCTAAAGCCCGAGCGCAGGACGATCGCGGAGATAGCCACGCCCGAAGAGCGCCGCAAAGCGCGCACGAGATAATTCAGCGGCCACTCAAAAACATTCCGTCGAATATTCAGGCTGCACCTCGCCGAACATGACCGGCATTGTGCGAACCCTGCACCCGGGTCAACACGGGACCGGGCCTCAAGCGCCTTCCTCATTTCTGGCCTTGACGGTTCCCCGTCCGCCGGAGATAGATGGTCTGCGGGACGAAGAACATGATCCTTCAATCCCTGGAAGTCGAAACAAAAGAATTTGAACAGCGCACCGGATGGAGCCTCAAACCCGAGGGACTGTGCAAGGGCGAGGTGTGCGTTCCGTTTGCGGCGGGCGTATCGGGCGGCGGAAAACTCGACACGCGGACGCTTTCAGAGCGCCTCGGGATGCCGCTCATCCGCGACGACGATGCGGACGTATGGTGCCTCGGCCCCGAAGCGATGGGCCGCGCGCTGACCACGGCTCGCGCGCCCGAACTGGTTTTGCCCGACTACACCGGCAGGCAGTTTCGGCTTGGTTCGTTGCGCGGGCAGAAGGTGCTTATCGTCACATGGTCCTCGTGGTGAGGATGCCGGCTTGACCTGCCCGTGTGGCAGGCCCTGCGCAACGAACTCCAGCCGAAGGGGCTCGAAATTGTAACCGTCGCGCTGGACGTCGATCCCGAGGCGGCGCGCGCGTGGATCGAACAGACCAAGCCGAACCATCCCTCGCTAATCGACAGCGCGCATCGGGTCGACGAACTGCTCGGCGTAGTGAACGTTCCCAACGGCGTCTGGATCGATGAAGACGGCATGATCGTGCGGCCGGCCGAACCGGCATGGCCAGAGCGCGACACTCCGCCGGACTGGCAGAAGATGGCCGATAGTCCCGACGTTCCCGAACAGTTGCGCGAGACGCTCAAGCTCGCGAGCAACATCCGCATCCAGCCCAGGGAATACACAACCGCACTGCGGGACTGGGTCACTAACGGCAGGGCGAGCCGCTATGCGCTCGCGCCGGAGGAAGTGATCGCGCGCAGCGGTCTCCGCGGCAAGGCCGAGGCCGAGGCGGCGGCGCGCTTCGAGTTGGGGCAGTACCTGTGGTCTATCGGACGCCATGACCTTGCTCCGAAGCATTGGCGCGAGGCGCATCGGCTGCAGCCCGACAACTGGACCTACAAGCGCCAGGCGTGGACGCTCGCAGACCCGTTCCAGGGTCCAACCGAGCTTTACGATTCGTGCTGGGTGAACGACGTGCGCAAGATCGGCGCGGAGAATTACTACCCACCGCTCGATCTTTCGCCGTCACGCACGAAATAGAGTCCTCAACGCGCTCGGCGCGTGTTGCTATCGAAAACCCGGCTTGTGATCTGGTCTGCCGGATGAACAGGCCCCGCATGACTGGATTCGGCTGCCCGAAGGCGAACGGAATCATCGACCGGACGGGACTTGAGATCCGGAGCCCGCGCGGCTCGCTTGCCAGAACTCTGCCCCGTGGATAAAGCCTTAATCACGCGTCCGTTTCAGGAGGCTGAATATGGCTGGCGACGATGAAGCAAGAGCGGCCCGTGAAGATACTGAAGCCTTCGACGACGACGAACAGCGTGGATCTTCGGAACTCGGTTCCGTTCTCCTGCACGAGACCCTCAAGAATGCTCTTTCCAATCGGGGTCTCGTTCTCGACGAGCAGGTTCCGTTGGCTGAAGCCCTGCGCCAGATGCGCGAGCAGCATCAGGGATGCGTGCTGGTCACGCGCGACGGCAAACTGACGGGCATCTTCACGGAACGCGATGTCCTGATGAAGGTGGCCGGGACAAAGGTCGATTTCGAGCACACGCCGGTCGCGCTCTACATGACTCGCAACCCCATCCGCCTGCCCGAGGATGCGAGCGTGGCGTACGCACTGAATCGGATGTGCGTTGAAGGCTTTCGACATGTTCCGCTGACGGACGAGCAGAGCCGGCCGGTCGGTGTCGTTTCGATGCGCAACATTATCGAGTATCTGAGCGGATTCTTTCCCAAGGACGTGCTGAATCTGCCGCCCGAGCCGATCAGCGGCTTTCGCAGTCGCGAAGGCGCGTAGCGCAACCGCGGGTCATCGGCGGGTTATCGGCCCTCGAAGCAATATCACCGACAGGTTGACAGCTTTGCGTGCGGATTCCTCTTCGCGCGCAATTAAAGCTTCGTTGAAATCTTTTCCGGCGGGCGGAAGTGCGATGCGCGCGTCTCGGCCTTCCCGAATCAAGCGATGGGCGGCTTCGTAGGCGGCTTTGCGGCCGGCGCTGCCGTTGTCGGCGGCGATGATGACCGCACTGACCTCGGGCGGTAGGGCGAGCGTTGGCAGGTTACTCGCTGAGACGGCGGCGGCGTAGTTCCATCCTTCGAAGCTCGGCTGTCCAAAGCCGCTGGGTAGAGCGCTCCGCCGCCCTCGTTGCCGCGCCTTGTGCTCGCGCTTGAGATCGGCATTCGCGCGAACCAGATACGCGAGCTTTGCGATCGCGACCTGAAACCCGCCTGCCGGGCCGACCGAACTCCGTTTTGCGGTTGCCGATAGAGCCTTGAATTGATTCGGGATTTCCGTGGAGCGGGTGATCGGTTTCGAACCGACGACCTTGTGCTTGGCAAGCACACGCTCTACCAACTGAGCTACACCCGCCCCGGAACTGAAATTTGTAACAGTTTACGCGCCTGCGGCCAAGCACCCTCGGCCTTCATGCGAATCCAGCGATTCTCTCGTCCCCCTGAGACGATTGCGCCTTGACGGGAAATCCTGTCGGTGCGCGACAGCCTCGCGGTCAGCGCATGCGAGCGCCGACCGCGAGCCATCGTTTGCTCTACTTGATCACGACCGGGTTCACCGGCGCGCCGGCGCCGCCGACGATCTTCAGCGGAGCGCCGACGAACAGGAAAGTGTACTGGCCGTCCTTCGCGCAGTCCTCGGCGAGATCGGTCAGCCAGTCGATCTCGTTGAAGACGACGCCCTGGTAATGGAGCAGCGCCATGTGCAGCGGCAGCAGGGTTCCGCTCTCGTCGTGGGTGCTCTGCTCGCTCGCGATCGTGTCCGTGCCGAGCGACGGGATCTCCATCTCGTGGAACCATTTAACAAGTTCCGGGCTGTAGCCGAGGCCGGGCTCGTTGAACTGGCCTTTCGGAAAAATCCCCTCCATGCCCTTGTCATAGAAGAGCTTGAGCCATCCGGTATGGATCAGGATGATGTCGTGCTTCTCAATCGTGACGCCCTGCTTTTTCGCGGCGCCGAGCAAATCCTCGAGCGTGATCCTTTCGCCCGCGTCGAGATGAGGCTTGCCCTTGTAGCGCGCCGCGTCGATGAGCACGCCGCGTCCGACCACGCCGTGCTCGGCGATCGGCTGGATCGAGCATTTCTGAAGGCCGCCGATCGTGGTCTTGGCGTCGTAGCCGTTGTAGATCTTCTCGCCGTGCCATACGTGGCCGAGCGCGTCGTACTGGGTGCTGCCCTGCAGGTACATCACGATCACATCGTCGGCGTACTCCAATCCGCCCGGCATCGGCTGCGCGCGCCCGCTGATATAAAAGCCCTTGTCCATCGCCATCGTGCGCAGCGGCTGCGAGCGCGTGGGGAAAAGCGGGTCGCCCTGCGGGCGCGCGACCGGAACGCCGAGCGTGAAGACCTTGCCCTGCTGGACGGCCTTGATTCCGCGCAGCACTTCCTTGTTGGTGAGAAAATTGAGGCCGCCCAGTTCGTCGTTGGCGCCCCATCGGCCCCAGTTCTTCGGCGCGTCCTTCAGCAATTCGGTGAACGGTATCGGTTTCTCAGCCATCGCATCCATCCTCTCGGGAGACAGCGCTAATGCTTCGCGCGGCGCACTACAAGCGCCGCCGGGTAACGGACTCGCGCGCGGGGCCCGCGTGTCTTTTGCTTTCGCGCAGATGCCGCGACGCCCGCGCGACGTTACGCTAGGTCCATCGCGGACGAACTGTCAAGAATACGCGCGCGGCGTTGCCGATGCGGGGCGCGCCGCGCTCAAAGGGCAACTCGTTTGGGAGGGAAAGCGTGGGGCCTCGGCCTGAACACGCGGATGACCCTGACGAAATAATCCACGCCCGACCATATGCTGACCGCCATCGCGATCCACAGCAGAAACATGCCGGCGGCGAAGAACTCGATGTGGAAGTAGGTGTAATTGATTAGCAGCGCCTGCACCGCCATCGACTGCAGCACCATCTTGTACTTGCCGAGTTCCTCGGCCGCGACCACCATCCCCTCGGCAGCCGCAATCGCGCGCAACCCCGTAACCATGATCTCGCGCGCGACCAGCACCGCGACGATCCACGCCGGGACCCGCGGCGCCCGCGGCATCCCGGCCAGCATGATCAGCGCGCTGATAACGACGACCTTGTCCGCGAGCGGGTCGAGGAATTTGCCGAGCGTGGTTCCCGAGCCGTAGCTGCGTGCTATGTAGCCGTCGAGAAAATCGCTTACGGTCGCGAAAAAGAACACCCCGCCCGCGAGCGCCGCGGCGAGCGGCCCGGTGTGCAGCAGCAGGCAGACGAGGACCGGCGTACTGGCGAACCTCAGCAGCGTGATAACGTTAGGAGCCGTCCATGTCACGCGAGAATCCCGGGATACCCTATGCGCCGTTGTTGAAGCCCTTTACCGGCGCCTACTTGGAAAAATAAGGAAATCCCGCGGCTGGAGCAATCGCAGACCCGCGCTTGACGAGTCCGCCCGCCGCGCATAGCGTTCGAGAAAGCCGCGATTGAATCCATCCTGCAGGTCACATTCTTGAAATGAGCACTTCCGCTCTGGACTGCGACTTCCTGGTAATCGGCGGCGGAATCGCAGGCCTCATGTTCGCGATAAAAGCCGCCGAGTCGGGAACCGTCATCGTTCTGACCAAGGCCGCCAGCGCCGAGGCCAATACCGCTTACGCCCAGGGCGGGATCGCCAGCGTCTGGAGCGTCGAGGACACCTTCGAGTCGCATATCGAGGATACGCTGCGCGCCGGCGCCGGGCTCTGCGATCGCAACGCGGTCGAAAGCATCGTGCGCGAAGGGCCCGACACGGTGCACGAGCTGATCCGTCTCGGCACCCGCTTCACGCGGGTCGAGGCCGGCGGCGAGGACGAATACGATCTGGGCCGCGAGGGCGGACATACCCATCGCCGCGTCCTCCATGCCCAGGATCTGACCGGGCGCGAGATCATGCGCGCGCTAGGCGAAGTCGCCGCGGCCCATCCCAACATCCGCGTGCTGGAAAACCACGTCGCCGTGAATCTCTTGCTCGAAAAACCCGACGGCGCTCCGCACGCCGCATGCTGGGGCGCCTACGTGCTCGATCGCGCGAGCGGCAAGGTCAGCAAAATCGTTGCCGCGGTCACGATGCTGGCGACGGGCGGCGCGGGCAAGGTCTATCTGTACACGACCAACCCGGACATCGCCTCGGGCGACGGGGTTGCGATGGCGTATCGGGCGGGCGCGCCGGTCGGCAACATGGAGTTCATCCAGTTCCATCCGACATGCCTTTATCATCCCGCCGCCAAGTCGTTTTTGATCTCCGAGGCGCTTCGCGGCGAGGGCGCGATTCTGCGTCTTCCCGACGGCACGCCCTTCATGAAGAAGTACCACCCGGACGCCGAGCTGGCGCCGCGCGACGTGGTCGCCCGCGCGATCGACGCGGAGATGAAGCGGCTTGGTCTCGACTTCGTTTATCTCGATCTGAGCCATCGCGAGGCGGACTTCATCCGCAACCGGTTCCCGAATATCTTCAAGCGATGCTTGAGCTATGGGATCGACATGACCGTCCAGCCGATCCCGGTGGTTCCGGCCGCGCATTACATGTGCGGCGGGGTGGTAACCGACCTCCACGCGCGCACCGCTATCGCGAGGCTTTACGCCGCGGGCGAAGTCGCGATGACGGGCCTTCACGGGGCAAACCGGCTTGCCTCGAACTCGCTTTTGGAAGCGGCCGTGATGGGCCGGCGCGCGGCGAGTTCGGCGGCGGAGGCTCTAATCGCTACGCGCGGGCAGCGGATACCGGAATTTCCCGAGTGGGATCCGGGACGCGCGATCAGGAGCGAAGAGCGCGTGCTCATCACGCAAAGCTGGGACGAAATCCGCCGCCTGATGTGGAACTATGTCGGGATCGTGCGCAGCGACCGGCGGCTTGCGCGCGCGGCGCGCCGGCTGGAACTGCTGAAGGAAGAGATCCACAGCTACTACTGGGACCATCTGCTCGATTCGGACCTGATCGAGCTTCGTAACCTGGTGACGGTCGCGGAACTGATCGTGCGCTCGGCGACGATTCGCAAGGAGTCGCGCGGCCTTCATTACAATATCGACCATCCCGAGCGTGACGACGCCAACTGGCTCCGTCCCACGATAATCGCGAAGTAGCGGTCGCGCGGCGTGCGCGCGCCGTCAAGCCGCCGAACGCCGCCGGACGGCTTACTCCGCTGGGACGGGTTTCGACGCCATCGTCTCCCGATAGGAGAACGTCAGCTTTTCGCCCTCGAGGTCGACCAGCGCGGCGCCCCCGCGTTTGAGGCGCCCGAACAGGACTTCGTCGGCCAGCACGCGCGAAATTTCGTTCTCGATAAGCCGCCCGAGCGGACGCGCGCCAAAGCGCGGATCGAGGCCTTTGCGGGCAAGCCACTTTTTCGCCTTGTCTGAAATTTCGAGCCGCACTTTCTGCGCACGCAGGCGCTCGGAAAGCTCGCCGACAAACTTGTCGACGACGCGCTCCATCACCGCGGGGCTCAGAGCGCCGAATTCTATTGTCGCGGAGAGGCGGTTTCGGAATTCCGGGCTGAACATCCGATCGATTACGCTCTTCGGATTTCCCACGGTCACGTCGCCGCGGAAACCGATCATCGAGCGCGCCAGTTCCTGCGCGCCCGCGTTGGTCGTCATCACGAGCACGACGTTTCGGAAGTCGGCCTTGCGCCCGTTATTGTCGGTTAGCGTCGCGTGGTCCATCACCTGGAGCAGGATATTGAACAGGTCGGGATGCGCCTTTTCGATTTCGTCGAGCAGGAGCACGCAGTGCGGCGTCTTGTTGATCGCGTCGGTCAGGAGCCCACCCTGGTCGAAGCCGACGTATCCGGGCGGCGCGCCGATAAGACGCGAGACCGTGTGCCGTTCCATGTATTCGCTCATGTCGAAGCGAAGGAACTCGACACCCATCACCTTGGCCAGTTGGCGCGCGACCTCGGTTTTTCCAACTCCGGTCGGGCCGGCGAACAGAAACGCGCCGACGGGCTTGTCAGGATGCGCCAGGCCCGAGCGCGAGAGTTTTATCGCCCGCGCGACAGCCTCGATCGCCGAGTCCTGCCCGAACACCACCTTCTTGAGTTCCGCTTCGAGGTTCTGAAGCCGCTCGCGGTCCGAGGCCGAGACCGAGCGCTCCGGAATCTTCGCCATCCGCGCCACCGTGCGTTCCACGTCGCGAAGCCCCACGGTTTCGGGCGCGGACGCTCCCTTGGCGCGCAGATGGGCCGCGACGCCCGCCTCGTCCATCACATCGATCGCCTTGTCGGGCAGGTAGCGGTCGTTGATGTAGCGAGCTGAAAGCTCGACGGCCGAGCGGATCGCCGCGGTCGTGTAGCGGACATTATGATGCTTCTCGTAGTAGGACTTGAGGCCGTTCAGGATCTGCACCGCCTCGTCCTGGGTGGGCTCGGCCACGTCGATGCGCTGGAAGCGCCGTGCCAGCGCCTTGTCGCGATCGAACGAGCGCTTGTACTCCTGGTAGGTCGTCGAGCCGATGCATCTCAGTTCGCCCGACGCGAGCATCGGTTTCAGCAGGTTCGAGGCATCCAGCGTGCTGCCGGAGGCCGAACCCGCGCCCACGATCGTGTGAATCTCGTCGATGAAGAGAATCCGCTTCGGGTTGCCGGCGAGCGCCTTGATGACGGCCTTGAGCCGCTGCTCGAAGTCTCCGCGAAAACGCGTGCCCGCGAGCACCGCGCCCATGTCGAGCGCGTAAACCTCAACGCCCTGCAGGGCTTCGGGAACCTCGCGCTGGTGGATCTTGAGCGCGAGCCCCTCGGCCAGCGCGGTCTTGCCGACTCCCGCCTCGCCGACGAAAACCGGGTTGTTCTTGCGCCGGCGAAGCAGAACGTGGATCGCGCGCTCGATTTCCCGTTCCCTGCCGACCAGCGGATCGATCTTTCCCTGCGCGGCGCGCGCGCTCAGGTTGACCGCGTAGGTCTTGAGCGCGCGCGACGGCGAGAGCTTGCGTTCGCCCTCCTCGTCGCCCTCGGCGTCCGCGTCGCCGTCGGCTTCGTCGTCGTCCGTACCGCGCGCCTGGCGGTCCTCGTCGTCGCCGATTTTGGATACGCCGTGGGAGAGAAAATTGATCACGTCGAAGCGCGAAACGCCCTGCTCCTGCAGGAAAATGAAGGTGGCGGATTCGTTCTCATGGAACATCGCGACCAGCACGTTTCCGCCGTTTATCTCGTTGCGCCCCGCCGACTGCACGTGCAGCGCGGCGCGCTGGAGCGCTCGCTGCACTCCCATCGCGTAGCGCGGCATCACGGTCTCTCCGCGCGGCAGCCGTTCGACGTTCTCGTCGAGGTAGCGCGCGAGCTTGCGCTTGAGCTCGTCGAGATTCGCGCCGCACTGGCGCAGGATGTTGCTCGTGGTCACGTCATGGAGCATCGCGTATAGGACGTGCTCCAGGCACACGTACTCGTGACGGCGGTTGACCGCCTCGGTAACAGCCAGTTGCAGCGTGACCTGCAACTCGCGGCTCAGCATGATATTTCCCGATGGCATCTTCGATTGCCGCCGCCGTGCGGCTCTCCTACTCCTTCTCCATCACGCACTTGAGCGGATATTCGGCCTGGCGCGCTAGCTCTTCGACAGCGCGAACCTTGGTCTCCGCGATTTCGTAGGGATAAACGCCCGCGACGCCCATCCCGTTCTGATGCACATAGAGCATGATCCGCGTCGCCTCCGCGTGGGGCTTGTGGAAGACGGCCTTCAGAAGATCGACCACGAACTCCATCGGAGTGTAATCGTCGTTGAGCAGGATCACCTTGTACATCGGCGGACGCTTTGTCTTCGCCCGGGTCCGGGTGCGCCGCTCCGTGGCGGCGTCGTCGCCGGATGCCTGGTCGTGCCCGCCGCCGTTTACACGCGCGTGCAATCCGAACCGTTTGCTCTCGTCGCCCATCGCGTAATTCCGAGTCCACGGGCCACCCCGTCACCAATAGGATAGCAAATCCGTCACGGATGTAGGGAGTATGCCGGGCGCAGGCCGCCTCGGGCGTGAATCGCGCCGCGCCGGCTTCTGCTATTGTATCGCTGATGCGTCCGGAGGCGCGAAAACCCCGATGAATCCGCGCGACGGGAGCGCTCACGCGATGGAACTCGCGGTCGTCGAGGGAATCTCGAAGATCGGGCGCGAGGAATGGAACACGCTCGTCGCCGAGGACGATTCGCCGTTCATCGAATGGGACTGGCTGTTCGCGATGGAGGAATCGGCGAGCGCGACGCGCAAGACCGGATGGGCGCCGTATCATCTGATGCTTCGCGAACAGGCCTCGAAGCGGCTAATCGCGGCCTGCCCGGTTTATCTCAAAAGCCACAGCATGGGCGAATTCGTGTTCGATCACGGATGGGCTGACGCTGCCAGCGGCGCGGGAATCAATTACTATCCCAAGCTCCTGGTGGGCGTTCCCTTCACGCCGCACACGGGGCGCAGATTCCTTACCGCGCCCGGCGCCGAGCGCGCGAAACTCGTCCCCATCATGGCGCAGGCGCTCGCAAAGCTGTGCGAGGACAACAATCTCTCATCGGCGCACGTGAACTTCCTCGAGGAAGATGAAGCCGCGGCGCTCGTGCGGATGGGCTTCCTCGAGCGGCTCGGCTATCAGTATCACTGGCACAACGCCGGCTTTCAGGAATTCAACGATTACCTCAACCGGCTGAAGCACAAGCGCCGCTCCGCGGTGCGCCATGAGCGCGCCGCGCTCGACGAGCAGGGAATCACTATAAAGGTTCTCGCCGGCGAGGAGATTCCGGATTCGCTCTTCCCCTCGATGTACCGGCTGTACCTTTCGACGATCGACAAGCTTTACTGGGGACGGCGCTACCTGACTCCGCGGTTCTTCGAGCTTGTCAAAAGCCTTAAGCGCCATCTCTGTTTCGTGCTCGCCTACCGCGCAAACCGGCTGATCGCCGGGACGTTCAACGTGCAGAAGGCCGGCGTTCTCTACGGACGGTACTGGGGATGCTTCGAGGAGCATCGGTTCCTGCATTTCAACGTATGCTATTACGCGGGAATCGAGCACTGTATCCGCCACGGCGTGAAGCGCTTCGAGCCGGGCGCGGGCGGCGAATACAAATGGCTTCGCGGATTCGATCCCGCGCTCACGCGCAGCGCGCACTTCATCGCGCATCCCGGGCTCGCCCGGGCGATCGCCAATTATCTGAAGCGCGAGCGGCGCGAAATCATGACGTGGATCGAGCAAGGACGCGAGCGAAGCCAGCTCAAACCTCCGCCCCCCTCTGACATCGAAACCGAGTAGCCGGGCGCCCCGTTCAGCTCTCTTCCGAATCGCCGAGGAGCGCGTTCGACGGTTCGCGCGGCGCGCTCTCGACGGCCGGCAGTTCCTTTATTTCCTTCTTGCTCGCGACTCCCAGCTCCTTGAAGCGCCGGGTCGTGACCAGCACCCGGCTCTCGACCGAGCGCACGGCCTGATTGTAAGCCTCCACCGCCTTGCCGAGCGCCTGGCCGAGTTTTTCGAAGTACTCCGACATCGTTGCGATTCGCTCGTGCAGTTCCTGGCCGAGAACGCTGATTCTCTCGGCATTTGCGGCGAGCTGCTCCTGGCGCCATCCGTAGGCGACCGCCTTGAGCAGCGCGATAAGCGTGGTCGGGGTCGCAAGGATGACCTTTTTCTGGGCGGCGTCTTCGATAAGTCCGGGGTCCTGCTGCAGCGCCGCGCTGAAGAACATTTCGCCGGGCAGAAACAGCACGACGAATTCCGGCGCGGGACGGCATGCGTCCCAGTAGCTCTTCGAGGCGAGTTGGCCGATATGCGCGCGCACCTGGCTCGCGTGCTCCGAAAGCTTGAGCGCGCGCTGCTCCTCGTTGCCGGCCTCGAGCGCTTCGAGGTAGGCCTTGAGCGGGACCTTGGAATCGACCACCACGTTCCTTTGGCCGGGAAGCTGCACGCGCATGTCGGGACGGATACGGCCGTCCTGGGTTTCACGGCCCTCCTGCTCGAAGAAGTCGCAGTACTCAACCATCCCGGCGATTTCCACGACTCGCCTTAGCTGCACCTCGCCCCATCGCCCGCGCACCGCCGGGGTCTTGAGCGCGTCGACCAGCCGGGTGGTCTGCGAGCCAAGCGCGCGAAGCTGCTCGGTTAGTTCGCCCTGCGCCCCGCGCCGCTCGGCCTCGATTTTCCTCATCTCCTCGTCGAGCCGGGCGAGCGATTCGCGCGCGGGCCGCACCATCTCGTCGATCGCCTTCTGCCGCGCCTCGAAGTCGCGCGCCGAGGTTTCCTGGTTGGCCTTGAATCTTTCTTCAGCGATTTTGAGAAAATCGGAGGTACTGGCGCGAAGCGCGTCGGTCGCGAGCGATTTGAAGGTGTCGGCGAGTTTGCGCTCGGCTTCGCCGAGGAGAAGCTTCTCTTCGTCGAGGCGCTTTTGGGTTTCCTCGGCGCGAGTGCGCATCTCGGCGAGGGCATTTTGCGCCGCCGCCAGCTCGCCGCCGAGCTGGCCGTACCGGCTCTCCGCGGCCTCGCGCCGCTCGCGCTCGGCCTTCGCCTCGGCTTCCGCCCTGCCCGCTTTTACCTCGGCCTCGCCAATCAGCCGCTCGGCACGCGCGCGCTCGCGCGCGCCGGAAATCAACCATCCCGCCACGCCGGTGAGCACGACGGCGACAGCCACTGCCATCCACTCCATCCCGCCATTCCTCCCAACGAGCCGGCGCCTCGTGAAGACCCCATACCTCGTCCCTCAGGGACGGGAGCGCCAATTCGACGATAGCGGGTCTGGTGGGCTGCGCAAGTGCCCGCGATGCGTGAATCGAACAAGCCTGCTATCGTGTCCGCGACGTTGGGATGAAGGAACTGCTTCGCAAAGGCTCGATTATTATCCTGCTCGGCACGGGAGGAGTGGGAAAGACGACGGTCGCCGCGGCGCTCGGGATTGCTGCGGCGAAATCCGGTCTCAGCACCGCCGTGATAACCGTGGACCCGGCGCGCCGGCTTCGCGACGCGCTCGGTCTCGACGCGCTCGCGGGTCATCCGACCCGTCTTTCAAAAGAGCAGCTTCGGGCGGGCGGGCTCGATCCCGGCCTTCGGCTGTCGGCCATGATGCTCGACGTGAAGGGCGCGTGGGACGCGATGGCGGAGCGGTTCGCCAAGGATCCCGAAACGCGGCGGCGAATCCTCGAGAACCCCTTTTACAAGAGCCTGACCAGCGAGTTCGCCGGCTCGGAGGCCTACGCCGCGCTCGAACAACTCTACGATCTCCATCAGAGCGGCGGCTTCGATATCCAGATCGTGGATACGCCTCCCGCCGCGCACGCTTTCGACTTCCTGCAGGCGCCCGCGCGGCTCATCCGGCTGCTCGATTCCAGGGCCGCGCGATGGCTGTTTACGCCGTCGCTCTCGGCGGGAAGACTCGCGATGAGAGTCGCCAGCCAGGCCGCCCGTTTCGTCGTCCGCGAGCTGGAACGGTTCGCTGGCGCCACGGTGCTTTCGACCATCTCGGATTTCTTCGCCGCCGCCTCGGAGACGCTTGACGCCACCGTCGAGCGGCTGAAAAAAACCGAGGCGCTGCTCCATTCGCCTTCAACGCATTTCGTGATGGTGACGACGGCGGAGGAGGACCGTCTCCGAGGCGCGCGCGAGGTGGTGGACGAAATGCGCGGCGAGGGACTCGCTCTAAGCGCGCTCGTGCTGAACCGTTTTCTGGACGCCGAGACGTGGACCGAGGTGATGCGCCATCCGGAGTCGGCGCCCTGGCATCTGGAGGGAATCCGCACATTGCGGGCAGCGATGAAGGCCGATATCGCCGCCGATCGGGGGATCTCGAGCGTGGTCAGTTTCCTGGAGGAGTACCGCGCGCGAGTGCTCGGCGATATCGGGCGGGTGGACCGCTACGCGCGCGAGATGCCCGACCAGGTCAAGCTGGCCGTCTCGCCAGAAATGGAGGTGGAAATCCGCGACCTGGGTGCGCTCGCGCGAATCGCGGAATTTCTGACCACGCCTGTCGACGCGTTCACCAGCCATGCGCGCGGCTCGAAACGCGAGCCTCGCGAGGGCCACCGCAAGAAGGCACGACGCCGGCGCGCGCACCACTAGCGTGATGTCCCGCAGATAAGCTGATGAGATGTCGCTCGGTGGAATGAGATTCTTCGCTTCGCTCAGGATGACAGGCGCGCGCACTGGTGTTGGTCATTCTGAGCAAAGGCTGCCGAAGCGAAGAATCTCATGCCACCCGCGTCCGCTGTAAAATCATTAATGGGACGCCTCGCTAGCGCGGGATTGGCCGGGGGTGTGAAAAAGGCTTTGGAAATTCCGGGGTCGCCGGCTTGGCGCCTCAACGGTCGCGTCGCTTCCACTGCGGTTCCACCTTAATCGCCGGTCAAAGCGCCGCCTCGTGCCCGGGGACGCCGCGCCACCTTGACGTTGGAAGCAGTACGCTCCCTGACCCGGCGCTCATACCGCGCCCGCTCGCGCTCAGCGCGCTCCCTCCCATGCGTTCTTCGGTAAGCGCGACTCGCCGTCTTGTTGGCGCAGCGATGGCTGCAATATTTCTGGTTCTTGCGTTCCGCCAGAAACACCCTCGAGCAGTCAGGTTCCGCGCATCGTTGGATCCGCAAAGCGGCATCGACATCCTCGTACAGGTCGTCAAGCGCAACGCGCACCACGGCGTCTTCCAGATTGGCGTCGCGATAGCTCAAGGCCCTTCCGCCCTCGGAGCCCAGCTTTCCGGCGTCAAGAATGACGCTGCCGCTCGAATAATCCGCGTGGAAGCGTTTGCGGTCGGCAACCGCGCCAAGCAGCTCAGCCACTCGATCAACCAGGGCCTGAAGCCGGGCGGGCTTCTTCTCCAGGGCGCGCACTTCGGCGTTGAGCGGCTCATCGGGCTCGAGGTCGAGCCACTGTCTTAATTCGTAAATCAGGTTTGGAAGATCGCCGGGACGCCCCTCGGCGAGCGAGGCGGCGTTGACGCGCGAAAGTTCCACCAGCCACGGAAGGATCCGCTCCTTCCTCATGGGTTCGAGGCGCCGGATGGCTGCGGCCTGATTTGCCCCTTCGATTTGCCCGAAACGGCCATTCGCAAGCGGCCGTATCAAACGCTCTCATATGCTGCAAACTCGCTCAAAGGATGAATTCGCTCTGGCCACACAATTCTTCCTCTTCGATATTGAGGCTCAGTCGCCACGAACTAGGATTAGATCAGCAATGGGGATCGACATGAAAACGACGCTGCTCGTGTTCGTCGCCACGCTTCTGGCAGCGCCATCGCTGGCGCTTGCGCAGTACCCGGTCCAGCAAGGCGGTTACACAATCATCACGCCCGGCAAGCCGCCGACCTTCGTGAACCCGAATTATAACGGCGGCTACGTCGTGACCACGCCGGGCCGGCCGCCAACATTCATGAACCCGACTTTTAACGGGGGGTACACAGTTACCACGCCGGGCGAGCCTCCGACGTTCATCAATCCGACGTTCCCCCTGAGTCCGGGAACGCCGGTCTTTGGCGGAGGTCAGCGTGGCGGCTACGGGGCGCCCGTGTTTCCCTGAGCGACAACATAAGGTCCGGCCCGGAGACAACGTCAAAGGAGCGGTCCAGCGTGAACGATCGTCTCAAGCGGGCACGCGATCGTGCCAGTTCCGCGCTCGGGACTGGCACTCACATTCTGCGGGGCAGCCTTCCACGGGTCGGGAGCCGATAATCATGACACGCACGAACGCGATGGCGATACAAATACGCATCCAATGGTTTCCAGCTCTTTGCCTCGTTCTCCTGGTTTGCGGCTGCTCGCCGGTCATGGAGGCGACGAGGCCGACGCCGGTCGATACGTCCCAGTTCGCGGTCGGAGAAAGCCGGGTTCAAGTGGTAGAGGCGATCGGCGCGCCGACCGCCAATGTGAAGAACGGTGATCAGTCTTGTGACGTTTACAAGCTTTACACCCGTGGTCCGGGCGGCGTCGGCAAGGGAGTCATCGCCGCCGGCGAGGGCGCAGCGGATGTCGTTACGCTCGGCCTGGCGGAGGTTCTGTTCACCCCCATCGAAGCCGGCACCCGCAACGCCAAACACACGGTAACCTTCTGCTACGACAAAGACGGGAAGCTGGTTTCTCTGAACGACGCTCCGCCAGAATGACGCAGCCGCAAACGGTGCGAGTGTGAATCGGCGTGAGCGCGGGGTTTGCCGGGAATAGCCCCGGTAGTTGATTGCCGGAGTGCGCCTGTAAGCCGGGTTCTGTGCCCTTTCGGGCGGCGATCATTCCTCTGGGCCGGACGATTGCTCGCCGGCTCAAGCAGCCGTACCCGAGGGTATCGAGCGGGCGACTCACCCTCCTATTTGGCCTTGCTCCGGGTGGGGTTTGACAAGCGCGCCCGGTTACCCGTGCGCCGGTGGGCTCTTACCCCGCCATTTCACCCTTACCCGCGATGCGGGCGGTATGTTTTCTGTGCCACTTTCCGCAGATTACGCCGCGCCGCCGTTAGCGGCCACCCTGCCCTGTGGAGCCCGGACTTTCCTCCCCTCTAAAGGGGCGATCGCCCGGCGCGCTCCGGCACAATTATTCTACCACACCGCGGCCGCGGATTCGCGCGTGCGGCAGGCACCGGTCCAAGGGTGTTGAGAAACCCGGAAAACGCAATCTGGGTGGAAGGATGGTCTCAACGCCCTGCGTAAAAGAAGGCCTCCTCCCTCAATCTTCTCGCCCGCTCTTTCGTGAGGGAGAGAAGAGAGAGGCGGCAGACTGCGATTTAACACGAGCCCGCTAGCCCTCGAAATACAGGATGCGCTGGCAGTTCGGGCAGAAGTGGATCTGGAGATGCTTCTGGATTTCGTTGAAGAGCTGGGGCGGAAGAAGCCTCATGCATCCCTGGCAGGTCCCGGCTTTTGCCACCGCGACCGCAACCCCCTGGCGGCGCGAGAAAATCATCTCGTAGCGCTGCAGCAGAGGCGGGTTGACTTCGCGGGCAAGCTTCTCGCGCTCGCGCCGATGCCTGGCAAGCTGGCCCTTGAGCTCCTCGACCTCGGCCGCGATCTCCTTCTCGCCCTTGACAAGTTCGCTCTGCGAATTCGAGAGCAGTTCCTGCAGTTCGGCCAGGCGGGTGGCGCGCGGCGCGGCCGCTTCGGTGAGGGCGAGCATCTCAGCCTCGAGCCGCTGATGCTCTTCCTTGAGCGCATCGACTTCGTGGTTGAGCGCCTGGAGTTCCTTTTCGTTGCGCACCATGTTCTGGCGGATGCGCTTGTTGCGCAGTCGCGCCTCGCCTTCGGCAAGCTCGCGTTCGAGTTTCCTGCGCGCGGCGGAGAACTCCTGCTCCTGAGCGGTGAGCAGCTCCAGTTCCTTGCTGTATTTCTGGGATTCTTCTTGAAGCTGGTTGACGCGCCCTGCGATTGTGGAAAGTGACTCCTCAAGCTCCCGCATCGTGCGGTCGAGCGTTTGGAGCTCCATCAGCCGCCTTATCTCTTCGAGCAATTCAACTTCTCCCCGGCAACTGAGCGCTCCTCTCGGACCGCGCGCGCCCGTCGCGCCGCTGGTTCCGAGGGAGATCGTTGCCGTACTGACCGAGATTTACCAAAGGGTGTGGGCCCACCAGGATTTGAACCTGGGACCAGCCGGTTATGAGCCGGCAGCTCTGGACCAGGCTGAGCTATGGGCCCTCTGGAAGGCATCGAACAATTCGTATGATAACAACTTTATAAGAAATATTTAAGTGGGCGCGTCCGGCTGGTTCATTTTTCCGCCGAATCATTGCTCTTTGACCCGCGCCGGAGCGCGACCACGGCCTGCGCCGCCGCAGGGTCCGAGCGGTTCGCGGCTTCGGACAAAGCGCGCTTGTTCTCGTCTATCTCCCTCCGCCGCCGCCTGCGTTCGAGTGCCGCGACAAAATCCGCCGCCATCCGGGCCGCAGTGTCAGCGTTGTCGAAGGCCGGCGCGAGCGCAAGCTCCGAGAGCCTGCCTCGCTGCTCGGGCGTAAGCCGCTCGGAAATCAACGCCTCGCAGGATTCGCCGGGGCTCAGCCGGCACGCCTCTTCGAACAGCAGCCCGAGCCCGTTGTCCGCGAAATCCTCGCCGGCGCATCGCGCGCGAAGTTCCTCGCGAAGCTCCGGACGCAGCAGGGCTATCGCGAGCAGCCCGAACTCCGCCTTGGAAGCCGCGTCACCCGGCGACACAACCGGCGCAATCGCCCGCCGCAGCACGGCGCCGCGCCTGCGGGCTGCCCGGCGCAGCGTGTCTTCGCCGACGCCCAGAACGTCCGCGGCCTTGCGCGCGAGAAGGTCCATCTCGAACGGATTCGCGACCCGTTGGAGCGCAGCGGCGACCCGCTCGGCGGCGCGCGCCCGTCCTTCGACCGAGCCCTTCGCCTCGCGCGCCTGCTCGCGCAGGAAATAATCGATCAGAAGTTCCGAGGCCGCGATCAATTCTTCCATCGCGGCCGCGCCGCGTTTCGCCATCAGCGTGTCCGGATCGAAGCCCTCGGGGATGAAGATTCCGCGCCCGAGAAGCCCCGCTTCGAGGAACACTTCGAGCGCGCGCAGCGACGCCTTGCGCCCGGCCTCGTCGCCGTCAAAACACGCCATCACGTTGCGCGAGTAGCGCCCGAGCGCGCGAAGCTGCTCGACGGTCAGCGAGGTGCCGCAACTGGCCACCGTCTCGCGGAAGCCCGCCTGCCAGAGCGCGATCACGTCGAAGTAGCCCTCGACGACGATCACCCTGTCACTTTGCGCGATCGCCTGGCGCGCCTCGTAGAGCCCGTAAAGCGTCCGCGCCTTTGAATAGAGCGGTGATTCGGGCGAATTGAGATATTTGGGCTGGCGGTTTTCGAGGATGCGCCCGCCGAACGCGACCACGCGGCCTTGCGCGTCGCGTATCGGGAACGTCACGCGCGCCCGAAACGAATCATACGGCGCGCCCTCGTTCTCGCGCTTGAGCAATCCGAGCTTCAGCCCGCGTTCGGCAAGCCCGCGCTTTTCCAGCGCCCTGGCGAGCGCGGCGGGACGGGCGGGCGCGTAGCCGAGCATGAAGGCGCGCGCGGTCTCGGCGGAAACTCCCCGCGACTTGAGATAGTCGCGCGCCGCCGCGCCGTCGGGCGTGTTCCACAGCACGTGCGAGAAAAATTCCGCCGCGACCTGATTCGTGCGGAACAGCTCGTTGCGTTCGGCCGAGACGCCGCCGCCCTCGCCGCGCTCGGGAAGACGAATTCCGTAGCGGCGCGCGAGCGACTCGATCGCTTCGGGGAAACTCAGCCCCTCGACCTTCATTATGAAGTTGAACACCGTCCCACCCGCGCCGCATCCGAAGCAATGGAAGAAGCCGCGTTCGGGATTCACGGAAAAGGATGGCGTCTTTTCGTTATGGAACGGGCAGAGACCGATGAAGTTGCGTCCGCTGCGCCGCAGACGAACGTGCGCGCCGATCACCTCTACGATATCGGCGCGCTCGCGAACCTGTTCGATCGTGTCGTCTGCGAACCTTGCCATCAGTCCCCGGCGATAACCGCGTTCAAAAGCTCGGGACGGTTGGTCATGATCCCGTCAACTTCCGCTTCGATAAGAAACCGCATCAGTTCCGGCACGTCCACCGTCCAGGTGTACACATTAAGGCCGCGTCGATGCGCCGCCGCGCAGAATTCCGCGTCGACCATGTCGGCGCGCGGATTCACCGCATACGCGCCCATCGCGGCCGCCGCGTCGAGCAGCGTGCCGCGATGCTTCTCGGCAAGCAGCGCGATTCGGATATCGCGATCGATTTGCCTTACCCGTTCCAGCGTGTCCCACTCGAAGCTCGAGACTATCGACGCCGCGTGAGCCTGGTAGCTGCGGAAAAGCGCGCACACGCCCTCCTCGACGCCGCCGGACTTGATCTCCACATTGAGACCGCATCGCGAAGCCGTCGCCCGGAACACCTCTTCGAGCGTGGGAATCCGCTCGCCGCGAAAGCGTTCGCCGAAACGCACTCCCGCGTCGAGGCTTTTCAGCTCGGCAAGCGTCATCTCATCGACCCGTCCCAGGCCGTCGGTCGTGCGATCGACGGTGTCGTCATGAATTACGACCAGTGCGCCGTCGCGCGAGCGCTGCACGTCAAGTTCGACCATCCGCGCGCCGGCTTCGACAGCCGCGATAAAGGCCGCGAGCGTGTTCTCGGGGAAATTCGCGCTGGCTCCGCGATGCGCGATATTGAGCGTACTCCGCATCCACTGATACCGCCGGTCCGCCCTTGCGGCTTCTCCAACAGAGTCTACGTTGAGCGATGCGCCGTGGTAAACGGGCCACGGTCGTGATTCTCAACAGCGGCGCTCGACGGCCTCGTAAGGGTCGAACGTCGATGCCATACTTTAGCCATGAAGCCGGCCTCGCCGCGTTTATGAATCGAAGGACCGCAAAAGCCCGAAGCTACATAAGAGTAACCTTCGACACGCCCGCCGCGATGGCCGACGAGGCCGCGGGATTGCTCGTAAGCCGCGGCGCGCTCGGATGCGCGGTCGAAAAGATGCGGCGTCCGGGCGCGCGCCCGGGCAAGTCCGTAACCCTTGCCGCCTATTTCCGCCGTCTTTCGGCGTCCGGTTATCGCGCGCTTTATGCGGCGCTGGCGCGGGCCGGAATGCTCGCGCGCGACGGCACAGGCGCGGGACCGCGGCGCCTCGTCGATCCCGGATGGGCGAGCGCGTGGAAGGAACGCTTCGAGCCGCTGAAAGTCGGCCGGCGCATCCTGATCGTTCCGCCGTGGAATCGCGCCGAAATGCCCGGCCGCATCAGCCTCGTGATCGAACCCGGCCAGGGCTTCGGCACCGGGCACCATCCGACCACCCGCGGCGCGCTCCGCGTATTGGAGGAACTATGCACGAGGCGCGAGTTCCGCCGCGCGCTCGACGTCGGGACCGGCTCGGGAATTCTCGCGCTCGCGATGCGTCGGATGGGAGTCGGCTCGATACGCGCGATCGACGTGGATCGAACCGCGCTCGACAATGCGCGCGAGAACGCCCGGCTCAACCGTCTCGAAGGGCAGGTGCGCTTCTCCGCCACGCCAATCTCGCGCTTTACGGCCCGGTTCGATCTTGTCGTCGCGAATATCCTGAGCTCCACGCTGATCGAGATTGCGCCCGCGCTTAAGCGGCTCGTGGCCGAAGGCGGACGCCTCGTGCTGGGTGGAATCCTGAACCGCGAGGCCGATTCCGTCGCCGCGGCCTACGCCCCGCAACTGCGCGTCGTAAAGCGGCGCGCGGAGCGGGGATGGACCACGATGGTGCTTGAGCGGTGAACCGTCCTCCGCGCTTCATGCTGGCCGCACCGCCTTCCGCGGACGGACTCGCGATGCTGACCGGCGGCGAGACGCGCCATCTGCGCGACGTGATGCGCCTTGGCGCCGGCGCCGAGCTGACGGTGCTCGCGCCCGACGGCGCCGAGTATCTCGCGCAGGTGACCGGATTCGAGGGCGACAAGACGACGCTTCGGATTTCATCCAGGCGTCCGCGCCAGGCGTTTCCGGCCTTGATTCTTGCCGCCGCGATAATAAAAGGTCCACGGATGGATTTCCTGGTCGAAAAGGCGGCGGAGCTTGGCGCAACCGAGTTGTGGCCCGTGATGTGCGCGCGCGGCGTCGTCCGCTCTCCCGGAGGCGAACGTATCGCGCGATGGCGCCGGCTTGCGCAGGCGGCAACCAAGCAGAGCCTCGCGCCGGCTCGGATGGAAGTCCGAAATCCGCTCTCGTTCGCGGACTTGGTCAAGGCCGCACCACGGGATACTCTTCGTGTGCTTTGCACGCCAGGCGGCGAACCGCTCGGCGCGCTCGCGCGCCGCCTCAGGTCCCGCTCGATGACGCTCGCGGTCGGACCGGAGGGCGATTTCGACCGAAGTGAGCTCGAGACTGCGCGCGAGGCCGGCTTTGTCGCGGCGCGGCTCGGACCGAACCGGCTTCGAAGCGAGACCGCCGCGCTGGCGGCGCTCGCTATCGTCGGCGAAGCGCTTGACGAATTTGGCGAAGGAGACTGACAAGGTGCCTTACAAGTTCCTGTTCGTGATGGACCCGCTGGAGGGAATCCTGCCCGATAAGGACACCACTTTTGTCTTCATGCTGGAGTCGCTCGCGCGCGGCCATCAGATTTTTTTCTCGGGCTTGCGCGATCTGTTCGCCCGCGGCCATCGCGCCTTCGCGTTCGCGCGCCGATGCGAGGTTGCGCGCGCGACGCCGCATCACCGCTTCCTCGACGACGGCCGCGACTATCCGCTCGAAGCGTTCAACGCGATCTTCATGCGCAAGGACCCGCCCGCCGATCAGCTTTACATCTACGCCACGATGCTGCTCGCGCTGGCGGATTCGAGCCGCACCTTCGTGATGAACGATCCGGCCGCGCTGCTCCAGGCCAACGAAAAACTCTACGCGCTGAATTTTCCCGAGGTCATCCCGCCCACGATGGTAACCTACGAAATCGCGCGCCTTCGCGCCTTCATGGATGAACAGGGAGGGCAGATGATCGTCAAGCCGCTCGGCGGACACGGCGGCGAGGGCGTGTTCCTGGTCGCGACGGGCGATCGCAATCTCGGCGCGATCCTGGAAACCGCGACCCATAATGAATCGCAGCCGATAATGGCGCAGCGCTACCTTCCGGAAATTCGAAACGGCGACAAGCGCCTGATCGTGCTCGACGGCGAACCGATCGGCGCGACCCTGCGCGTCCCGCGACCCGAGGAGCATCGCGGCAACATCCACGTCGGCGGCGCGACGGTCAGGTCGCCGGTCGATGAGCGCGACCGCGAGATTTGCCGCATCCTGCGCCCGCGGCTTAATCGCGACGGACTTTATTTCGTCGGCCTCGACATCATCGGCGGCTATCTGACCGAGGTGAACGTCACCAGCCCGACCGGCGTGCAGGAGATCGACCGGCTTGACGGCGTCAATCTTGAAGCGAAAGTCATCGACTTCGTCGAGTCACGCGTCGCCGCCCTGCCCCGCTAGCCGCGCGCTCGGGGAGAAATGCGCGCCGCACTTGCGCGCCGCTGCGTTGCGGCTACCGTGACAAGGTGTCAGGCCGTCGAAGGCATAAGGCTTCCGAACGGCCGAAAGGGGGCATTGTAACGATGGCATCGCGCAGCACGATGGAGGCGGTTCGAACCTGTCCACGATGCGGCGCTCGGGCGCATCTGCCGGGCGCGCGCTTCTGCGGCCAGTGCGGCGCAAGCCTCGGCGATGATTCGTCGGACCTCCCGCGATGGCAGCGGCCGAAACCGGCGCGCTACTCACACGTCTCGATGGCGCGGATGGCGCTGTCGTGCCCGGAGTGCGGCGAGCCGATGCGCTTCGGTTTCCGCCACGTGCGCAGGCGATGCGGCGCGCGGCTCGTGATGGTGCCGCGATTGCTGCATCCGAATCACTGCCGGGTTTATGTCGCCGGACCGCGCGCGGCGCTGGCCGACCTCGCGGTCGAGGGCTTCTGGCTCGTGGTCGGTCTGGCAGTGCTGGCCGCAATCGGCGGGCTCTTCAAGTAGCCGGGGATTTCCGCGCGGGGCGTCACGCGAAAGTCAGCCGCGTGACGGGAACGCGCTCGCGGGAACTCGAGACCCGGTTGCAAGCGCTCGTCAGGATCGGTACCTATTTCAGGACGCACGGCGATTGCCGTGCCCGTCCTTCCGTGGGCAGGTAGCTCAGTCGGTAGAGCAAGGGACTGAAAATCCCTGTGTCGGCGGTTCGATTCCACCCCTGCCCACCACTTCCGTGAAGTTGAAAAGATCCTTCTCTCCGTTAGGGTTTCCAAAACGGGCCGGCCGCCGTTTTCATGCCGCCGGATTCGCATATAAACAGTCGTTTGTTGCAATCCCGTTGCAGTGATACTGGCGTGGAAGAGCATGGCGACGATATGGAAAAGACCGCCGGGCGCGGGCAAAAGGTGTTGGGTGGCGACCGTGAGGCGGCGGGGGTTTAAACCTCGCTCGAAGTCCTTCTCAAGGAAGGATTTAGCGGAAGCCTGGGCACGGCGCGTCGAGACAGAAATCGATGCAGGCACGTACGTTGACAACCGCGTTGCTAAGCGCATGACGTTTCGCGAAGCGTGCGAGTGGTACGAGCGCGAAGTCCTGACCGAACTGAAGGACCCCGAGGGCCGGGAGGCGCTGCGGCTGAGGCGGCTCGCGGATAGCGAGCTAGGCCAGATTTCCGTGGCGCGCCTGGGAGCGACTGACGTTGACGCTTACCTGCGCCGGCGGGCTCGCGAGATTGAGTCGTCGGTACGGCGGAGAACCGGGGTTGAGTTTGATCATGGCAGATTGAGAAGTGACGCGCTGCGGCTTGACGCGGCGAGAATCGCGAGCATTTACAGGTCGCTACGCGATCGACTCGGGTTGAATGTTTCGTCGCCCGTGACGCGCGCGGTGCGTCCGCTCGCCGGGCGTGGCCGGGCGGTGAAGGTTAGCGACGTTGAGGTCGCGAAGCTGACCGAGGCGGCGCCGGGCGCGTTGAAACATGCGATCGAATTTCAGATTGAAACTGCGCTCAGGCCAGGCGAACTTGTGAACATGAAGTGGTCTGACGTTGATTTCTCTGGTTGTCGGCTCGCGCTTGGCGACGCGAAGACGGGGCCGCGCACGGTGCCGCTCTCCGCGCGCGCGGTTGAAATCCTGCGGTCGCTCAAGCGGCGCGCGGCCGGAGCGGATTCTTCCAGGGTCTGGCAATGGACCACCACGGGCGGCTATTCGCGCGTCGTAACGCGAGCGGCCCGCGGCGCTGGCGTTAACATACACGCGCACGACTTGCGTCACGTCGCGATTACGCGCCTGCTCGAAGCGGGCCTGACGATTCCGGAGGCGGCCGCGGTGTCAGGACACAAAACGCGGTCAATGTTGCGACGTTACACCGAAATTTCGGTCGAGCACCTAGCGAGAAGATTGAATGAAATCACCAAAACAAAATCAAGCGAAGAATGAAGCGCCGGGTTCGAGTTCGCTAGTGTGCCGTCTCGTAAATAAGTGCAGCACTCGCCCTGCCGTCGAACTGACGATTGGTGCACAGATTCCGCGCTTTTCAGGCACACTTCGGCTTGTGGCTCTATAGATATTTGCGAGACACTACA
>JAKAVC010000082.1 GCA_021817345.1 Deltaproteobacteria bacterium
CCGCGAGAATGTTCAGCATTTCCGTTCCCGCCGCCACAGTCAAGCAGGACCGACCGCGACCCTGCCAGCCCGGCACGCCTCGTATCAGCTCGCCTGCGAGAAACGCCGGCCCGGCGAATCCTTGCGGGTGCCGCTCGGATCGGCGGCTTCGCAGGCGGATTCGACGTCCGCCGCTCTCTCCGCGACGACGATCATTCGCTTACCGAACAGCAGAGCCGACGACGTGACGTGGCGAATTATCTCGCGGGTCACTTCGTCCGGCGCGGCGTTCCGATGCTTGCGCAGGTTCTCGCGCGCGGCCGTCCATGCCGCGTACCGCATGCTCGCCCTGATAAGCGGAGTTATCGGCGCGAGCGCGAGCGAGGTCGGGCTGTAACGATCGGTGAAGACCTGCAGATGCTCGAAGCCCGCGATGCGCAGGATATAGCGCATCCGGTAGTAATCGATCAGGAAAACGTGGCCGTGGTATAGATGCGAGCCGTTGCGTCCGCGCAGCGTCTGCACTTCGTTGACGAGTCCGCGTTTCAGGTTGCGCTGCCCGGTCAGAAAGGCGCTCAACCTGGCCGCCAGATGGTTGACGTTGGGCGTCGTGACGACGAGCTTGCCACCCGGCCTCAGCACCCGCGCGCATTCGCGCGCGAAACCGGCCTGGTTCTCCAGATGCTCGATACCTTCGCGCGAGAGAACATAGTCAAAGGTCGCGGGACGGAGCGGAAAACTCTGGCTTGCGTCCGCGCGCACGATCCTGAGCGCGTCTGAGCCGCTATTTTTCGGAAACAGGTCGATCGATACGACGTCGAATCCGAGCCGCTGAAGCGCTCTCGACTGCTCGGCCGCGCCGCACGGCACGTCGAGCAATCGCCCGCGCCGCATCGAGGCGAACAGCCCCACCGTCCGGCCGCTCGACCTGACCAGGATGTCACCCGCCACCCGCATCCAATTCCCTCGCATGGCGGCCTGAACGACACTCCGGTTCGGCCTTTGGATTTATTCCGCCGGCCGGCGTGCGTAAATTGCGGCCACGCCTTCCTTATGATGCTGGCTATGAGCTTAGCAGGCGGCGCACCGCGCAGGCCATCCACGCTGATTGGTCCGGAGGTGGACACGAAGCCGGGATTCAGCCCGGATCCGCGCTCACCCGAGCAGTTCCTCCGAGGCTTCGATCGCTTCGAGCCCGAGCGAGTCCTCGGCGTTCAGTGACATGAACGAGTGGAAGGAGAATATCATCAGCGTAAGCCATAACGGCGTCGACGCCGCGCGCGGCAGCACCCACAGTCCGAATGCGGCGGCAACGACCGGGAGCAGCACTTTCAGGTCGAGTTCATTGTCGGTCGCGTCGCGAATCGCGTCGTCGAATTCCGCGAACAGGTCAGATACAGCCTCGGCGACGTGCGAGCGCCGCCGCGATTTGCGCCGACGCGAACGCGCGCGGAGTCGCGTGGCCGCAGTCTTCGGCACCGTCAACTCGAACGGCATCGCCGAGTCGCCCGACCCGTCGAGCATCCTGTCCAACTTGCCGTAAAGCTTCGGATCGTAGCGGATGAGGACACTCCCGGTGAGCGCGCTCGATTCGACGCTTTCGATCCCGCTGACACGGGCCAGTTTCTCGTCGATCTGGCGAAGCAGTTGCGAATTGCCCCTGGCCGCAGGGACCCGAACCCGGATTCGGCCCGGTATGTGATGGGCTATGTAGGCGGCTGGACGCATCGGAGTTTCTCGCGCGGCGCGTATCAGTGGCCGGTCGTGTGCGAGTGCCGTCGCGCGCTCAGTGGGTTATTGGCGGCGAAGGCTTTTGCCCTTCGTATTCGGAGCGCGCCTCGGCAACCAAATCCTGTACTTCTTCCCCCGCTTCCGCGGCAAGCTCGCTTATCTTTGAGGCGGCCGCGTAGCCGGCTTTGATGGCGGTCTTCGCCAGCGGTCTCACCACGTCGGTTGTAAGCCTGGAAGCCGCTCGGGCGGCAAGCACCACGCCGGCCCCGATCGCCATACCAGCCAGAATCTCGGACTGAATTATGGCGCCAAGTCCGAGCAATGCCGCCGCGGAGACGATCGTAACGCCGTCGCCGATCTCGGCGGCTTTGGTTTCGGCGTGCTCGTGATGTTCATGGTCGTGAGGCTCCGCATGGGGCGCACTCTCACTGTTTCCTGCCATGGCAATTCTCCAAAACACTGGCAATCAGTGATGTGAAGAAGCTTAGGTTCGAACCCGTGTTATGGCAAATCAGAATCCGCGGCCTCGCCTTGCCGGGAGGTCTTTATGATGTCGTGCTCCGACTTTTTAAGCGCGCACCTGCGCGTAACGTATTTCCCGTTCAATTTAACAATCGCGCAACAGAAGCTTTTCACCCGATTCACGCAACTCGAAGCGCGGCCTCGAAGCATCGGTTAAATTCGAAAGCAGAAGCAGAGGCCCGGTCTTCAAGAGGCCGAGCCGGAGTCAAACAGGAGGAGACGATGATGTTCGCAATCCTGGTCGCAGTAATCGAGACCCTGCTCTCGCATATCGTGATAGCGGTCGTGAGGATGCTTATCGTCTAGCTTCCACCCGCGGTTTGCCCTTAAGACCTTAACGATGCATTCACGCGGCCCGCACCTCGGCATGCGCCCGCCACGCAGCGCATGCCGGGTGTGGGTCCGCTTTTAGCTGGCGGCGACAAGGGGCCGAATCGCCGCTGGGTTTCTTTCCGGGCTCCAGCCTGAGCCCCGCGCTGAGAAGAGCTGTCGGTCCTCCAAAGTCCCAGGGTCAGTCGCATTGGCAAACGCCCGAAGCGGTTGCCGCCACTTCCCCGCGCCCGGCCCGCGAATTTTTCAGTTTTCGCCGAAGCCTACCATGTGGTAAGTTTCATTCGGGGCGATTTTCCACATTATTCGAGGACGGGCGGCCGATGAGCGCGGACTTGAGCAGTGCATCCATCACTTCCCACCGGATACCAGCGTCGTTCGAGACGGTCTATCAGCGCTTGTACGAGTGCCAGGCGCCGGACATGCGACGCCTTTACGAGAACGCGAAGCGCGACCAATGGAACGCCTCGCGCGATATCGATTGGGACACGCCGCTTGACCTCGACAACGGCGTTTTCGCCGATGAATTGATCGACGGATACGGCACCGATGCGCTTTCCCATCTCGACGCCAAGACGTTCGCGCTCCTCAACGTCGAGTTCTCCTCGTGGCGCATCTCGCAACTGCTTCACGGCGAAGAGGGCGCGATGCTTGCCTGCAGCCAGTTGGTCGACATGGTGCCGGGCAATGACGCCAAGTTTTTCCAATCGACCCAGGTCGTTGACGAGGCGCGCCATACCGAGGTCTTGAGCCGCTACCTGCTCGAAAAGTGCGGCGGGCGCGTCTACCCGATGTCGTCCAACCTGAAGAAACTGTTCGATTTCATCCTCGGCACCGACAAGTGGTTCATCAAGACCGTCGGCCTGCAACTTCTTGCGGAAACTTTCGCGGTCGCATTGTTCCGCCTGCTCGGCGAGACCGCGAAAGATCCTCTCTTGCGCCAGATCTGCAAGCGGATTCTCTCCGACGAATCCCGTCACATGGGTTTTTCAATTCTGAGCCTGCCCGACGAGATCCGCTCGCTAAGCCCGAGCGACCAGCGCGAGGTCGAGGACTTCATGGGCGAGGCGATCGCCCTCGTCCTGCGCGGCCAATTTCCAAAAGAAGCGTACGAGAAAATCGGGATGGACGCGGCGGAAATCGACAAGGTCAAGCGCGTGCGGGTCGAGGTGGCGCGCGGCGCCGAGTCAACCTACTTCCGCAGCGTCTTCCGGCGCGAGATGCATTCGACCGTCGTCGGCAACATGAAAAAGGTCGGCCTGCTCAACGAGCGCACCAGCGCGATTCTGCGCGATATAGGAATCGACCCGACACTTTCGTAATCCGCTCACAGGAGGCTTTGATGGGTACCGCCGCCGCTCGATACCTGGAGGATTGGCGCGCCCGGCTTGGCGCCAAACTGGTCGAACCTGACGAAGCCGTCAGCCATATCGGCCCGGGCGATCGCGTCGCGATCGCGATCGCGCAGGGGACACCATTCACGCTGTGTGCCGCGCTCGCCGGGCGCCTGATGGAGACGCACGACGTCGTCGTCAACCACGGGGCCGCGTTCTTCAACTGGGACCTGCCCGGACTGGGCGAGCGCTTCCGGCTCGAATCGATGTACCTCTCGCCGCTCGACCGCCATATCTACGCGCGCGGAGAGGCGGAGTTCACCCCGGTTTCCTACTACCGCGAAGGCCATCTGCCGCCCGCGCTCGACAACTTCAACGTCTACCTGATGACCGTTACGCCGCCCGACGAGCGCGGCTACGTCAATTTCGGCGATATCCAGATCATGTCGAAGCTGCTCGCGCGCAACGCCGATCTCGTTATCGCCGAGGTTGACGAGAAATTCGTGCGCATCGGCGGCGACAACCAGATGCACGTTTCGGAGATAGACTACTTCGTCGAACGCACGATCCCGCTGCCCGACTCGCCGCTGCCCGCGCCGTCCGAGGAGGAGGCGCGCATCACGAACACGGTCTGCGCGATAGTGGCGAAGGAATTGATTCCCGACCGCTCGACGATCCAGATCGGCGTGGGCTCGACTTCCGGCACGCTGGCGCATCATCTGCGGAATCATCATGACCTCGGGATGCAGACCGAGATCATCCCGCACGGCACGACGCATCTCGTGCGCGAGGGGGTTCTGACCGGCAAGTACAAGAAGCTTTTTCCCGGCTTGGTCGTGGGAAGCGCGTTTGCGGTCGGGACCCCGCGCGAGGAACTGGAATTCGCCGACGGCCATCCCGGATTCCATCTCTACGATTTCAACCTCACCGACGACATCCGGTTCATCGCGCGCGAGGAGGGCCTGATCTCCGTCAACAACGTGATGCACGTCGATCTGACGGGCCAGGCGAACGGCGAATCGATTGGCCCGATGATGTACACCGGGACCGGCGGCCAGACCGCGTTCGTGGTCGGCGCGTGCCTCGCCGGAGGGACGACGGTCGTGGTCACTCCGTCAAGCTCGATAGTGAACGGCAAGCGGGTTTCGCGAATCATGCCGGGCCTTCCGCCGGGAAGCGTCGTCAGCTCCCCGCGCTCGTTCGTGCACAACGTCGTGACCGAATACGGAATCGCGCGGCTCAAAGGAAAGTCGCTGCGCGAGCGCGCAAACGAGATGATCGCGATCGCGCATCCTGATTTCCGCGCCGAACTTCGCGCGGAAGCGAAGAGGATGTTCGGCTAGCGCGCCGTTCGTATTCTCCGTGCACGCGTTTTGGCGCAGAGCAAGGCCGGATACGAGCGCAGGCGATAAAGCGGCCGGGAAATCGAGCGGAACGGCGCGCCAACGCGGGGCTAATCGAGCGGAAAAACCAGCGCGGCGTTGGCGCCGAGCAGTTTCCGCCGGCGCTCGGGGCTGAGCGGGGCCGCGCTCTCGCGGATGAGCCGCGGCGCTTCGAGCGTCGAGTCGATATGCGGGTAGTCGGAGCCCCACAGCACTCGCTCCTCGCCCATCAGTTCCATCACCGTGCCGATCGTTCTCTCCTCCGGCTCCGCGACGACCCAGATGTTGCGCCGAAAATACTCGCTCGGCTTCATCTTGAGCGGATAGGTCCAGCCCAGATGCTCATACTTCTCGTCCATCCGGTCCATGATGTATGGCGCCCATCCGCACCCCGCCTCCACGCACAGCACCTTGAGGCGCGCAAAGCGGTCGAAAAGCCCGTCGGCAATCATCGTCATCATCGCCGGCACGATCTGCGCGAAACCGCCGAGCGCGAATCCGTACACGGCGCGGAATTCGCCCGGCTGATAGAAATTGCCGAGCAGCCCCGGCGCGCGATTGAAGCGCACGATCACGTGCAGGCACGCCGGGATTCCGGCTTCCTCGCACTCGCGCCAGATCGGATCGAAATCGCTGTGCGAAAAGCGTTTCCCGTTGATCGGCTCGGGCGGCAGAAAGATCCCCTTGAACCCAAGCTTGAGGCATCGCCGGAGTTCCTTCAGCGCCTCGGCGGGATCCTGCAGCGCCAGATGGGCGATCCGGATCATCCGGCGCGGATCGCGCAAGGCGAAATCGTTGACCCAGTTGTTGTAGGCGCGCGCGTACGCCGACGCGAGCCCGTTATCCTCGACATCCCACAGGATTCCCACCGTCGGGAACAGCACGCCCGCGTCAACCTGCCACGAATCGAGCAGCTTAAGCCGCTCTTCGGCGACGTAACTCGCCGGCGGACATCCCTCGGCGTAACTCACCGCGCCCGGCATCAGAAGCCTGCGCCGGTCGATATCCACGCCGCCCAGGCCGCCCAGCGTTCCGCGCAGTATCGGCTGATTGTCGATCAACAGGACTTCCATCCCGTCGGCGGGATCGCGCACCACCCGGATCGCGCGCTCGCGGTAACGCGGCTCGATATACCGCTCCCACAGGTCTGCGGGCTCCATCACGTGGGAATCGCAATCCACCACCAGGTTGGAAATATTCATGCGACGCCTGCTCCTCGCTCGAGGCTGCTAACGAACGTTCAGTAGAGCACCCGAGGCTCTCCCGTCAACCGGACGGCTGCTCGTCCCGCGCCACTACCTCATCAGGGCGCCGAGCAGGAAGAAGAACGCGGCGATGATCATTAGCAAAAGACATCCCATCGCGCCCTCCGCTTTCCGATCCGCGCTCGCCTGTTGCTCGGGCGAAAGCGGCGTCTCCTGATGCGCTGAATGAAAGCCCGTGTGATGCCCCGTGCGCGAGGTGTAATAGATTCCGGTGCCGGGGATTCCGACCGTCTTCGTCACTCCGCGCGAGCCTAACGTCACGTGCGCCCCGCGCACGCCCATCGTGAGGCTCGGCCCCGATTTGGACAGGTTGACCGAAAGCCCGGGAAAGATATGCACCCGCCGATAGAACCTGAAGCTCCCCATTTGTTTCCCCTTTCAATCGCATTTGCGGGCGCGCCGCGATTGGAAAAACTCCCGCAGCAGTTCCCCGCACTCCGATTCCATCAGGCCCGCGTAAACTTCGAGCTCATGGCTGAGCCGCCCGTCTCGCCCGATGTCATAAACCGAACCGAGCGCGCCCGCCTTGGGATCGAGCGCGCCATACTTGAGAATTTTCACGCGCGCATTGATGAGCGCCCCGACGCACATCACGCACGGCTCAAGCGTCACGTAAATCGTCGAGTCCACCAGCCGATAGGCGCCGAGCGTCCGCGCGGCTTCTCTGAGCGCGAGGACTTCCGCGTGCGCGGTCGGATCCTTGAGCGCTATCGGGCGGTTATGCCCGCGCCCGACGATCTTTCCCTCGTGCACCACGACCGCGCCGACCGGAACTTCGCCCTCGGCCGCGCCGGCGTGCGCCTCGGCCAGCGCTTCGGCCATGAAGCCGCGATCGCTCTCGGTGAATCTCCCCGCCGACATGATATCCTGCCGATAATACGTTGACCTTGGCGCGCCACGCTACCACCATCCCGTGATGGGGGAGGGCCGGGCGATGAACAAGCCGTTGCTCGCGATCCTTTTGCTCATATCGCTTACGCTCACGGCGCCTGCGGCCGCGCGCATGCAACTGATGGCGCCGACCGTCGAAAGGAACGCGCTCGCTCATCAGGCACTCTACAACCGGGTCGTTCACGATCATCCGCTCGCCAAACCGATACCCAATTCGCGCGTCGGTGTGCGTATCATGACCGATCGCATCCTGCGCTCGTGCTGTATGCCGCCGATGCTGGTAATCGCGGGCAAGGTCGTGAACCTGACAAAACGGCCGATTAATTATGTACGGGTCAGGGTCGCGTTCGAGAACCCGAGCGGGCATGCGCTCCACGCCGAGACAGTCTACAATTCGAAAGCGGTCAGCATGGACGACACACCCGAAATCGAGCGGATGCTGCACGAGAAACCTCACTTTACGCCGCTCGCTCCCGGCGCCAGCGACACGTTCGTCTTTTCCGTCCCGTTGATGGTCCTGCCGAAGTTTGCCAAGGTCAGGGTGTACGCGAACGGCGTCGGCCAATAGACTTTTTCGCGCCGCCGCGCGTGCTTCGCTGAAATCATGGAAATAGACGAGATCGGCGCCG
>JAKAVC010000038.1 GCA_021817345.1 Deltaproteobacteria bacterium
ACCGCGGCCTTTATCGACTCGACCGTCGCCTCGATATTGACGACGATTCCCTTGCGAAGACCGCTGCACGGAGCCACGCCATGCCCAAGCAGCGCAAGCTCGCCCTCGCCGCCGGCCTCGGCCACAAGCGCGCAGACCTTGCTCGTCCCGACATCAAGTCCGGCCAGGAGGTTTCTCATCGGATAAGCGGCTCCCTTACGCGTTCCACCTCGGCGATCCCGCGACGCGAATCGCTATCCGCGGTCCTGGCGCGCGCGCGACCGTCGCGCCGCGCCAGGCGTTTGAGATTCGTGTTGAACCGGAGCACCGCGAGCCCCGGCGTCGTCATGTCAACCATTGCAACCAGCGCTTCCCTGCCGCGCCATCGCTTGAGCACCTCGGCCGCGCGCGCGATTTCGACCGGCTCGCGCGAGAGGTCGATACGTATTTCGGTCCGCACCCGATCGAGGAACAGCGCGGCGGTTCCGTCGCCTGAAACGTGCATCTCGGAGACAAGTTTGGAAAGCCCGGCCTCGGCGCGCACCATTATCGCCGCGTAACGCACCAGCTCCGCGGGCGAAGCGTCCTGAACCGCGGGACCGCTCAAAACCGGAATATCCGGCTGCGAGGCGGGAGAAACGGGGCCGACCAGGCCCTGCTCGGCGGAAAGCGTGTAGAAGCCCTCCGAGCGCTCGACCAGCGCGACGGGAAGGAACCGCGACGCGCCGGCGCTCGCAAGGCGCGGCCGGATTCGCTCCCCGAAACGCGAGAAGCGCGCGGGAACGATGTCCTGGCCGAGATAGCCCGCGAGCGCGCCGAGCGGAGCCACTTCTTCACGCGCGCGATCTTTCCAGTGCCGAAGCGCAAGCGCGGCCCGCGCGAGCATCGCGCGCCCCGGCCCGCTGAACCCGGTCATCATCCCGAGCGCAAAGAACGCGCACAGCAGGAGGCCCGCCAGCCGAGGGCTCCATTGCGACCGATTCTTTCGCTTGCGTTGTCTTACCGCCACCGCCTCACCACCGCATCATCGCGCTACCACTCGCCGACCAGCCTTACCTCCGGCTCAAGGATGATCCCGCTCATCGCCCTGACACGTTCGCGCGCCGTTTCCATCAGCGCGCGCACTTGAGCGGCGGTCGCACCGCCCGGATTGACGATAAAATTCGCGTGCTGCTCGGAGAACATCGCGTTTCCCTGACGCACGCCCTTGAGTCCCGCCTGTTCAAGCAGCCGTCCGGCGAAACCGTCCGCGGGATTCTTGAATATCGAGCCCGCGTTGGGCACTCCGCGCGGCTGACGCGCGGCGCGTCTGGCGCGAAAGTCGAGCATCCGGCGGCGCAAAAGCTCGCGGTCACTAGGTTTCAACTCAAAATCGACGCGCGTTATCGTGAATCCCGGAGGAAGTTCGGTGCGCCGGTAGGCGAATCCGACTTCCTCGGGCGAAAGCACGCGCATCTCGCCCGCGCAGGTCGCGCCGCGCACGCGGGTCACGACCCGCGACATCTCTCCGCCGAAAGCGCCCGCGTTCATCACCAGGCCGCCTCCGACCGAGCCGGGAATTCCCTCGGCAAATTCGAGTCCCTCGAGTCCGCGGTTGACGACGGTCTCGACCAGGCGGCCAAGCTCGCCCGCCGCGCCCGCCGCGACCTTGCATCCGTCGATTTCGATTCCGCCGAGACCCTCGCCCAGCCTGACGACCAGGCCGCGTATTCCGCGGTCGCTGACCAGCAGATTGGTGCCCGCCCCGAGGCAGAACACCGGCGCTCCGTTTCGATTCGCGGCCTCAAGCGCGAAACACAGATCCTGCTCGGTTTCCACCGTGAGCAGCAGATCGGCGGGGCCGCCGATCCGAAACGAGGTGAACGCGGCAAGCGGCCAGTTAAGGCAAAGCCGCTCTCCGAAGCGTTCTCCGAGTTCGCGCTCAAGTCGATTCATGAGGCTTCGCACCCGCCGCGAGAGCGGACAGCAGCTCCTCGCCGAACCGGTAAACGTCGCCCGCGCCGAGCGTCACGACGAGATCGCCCGGCGCGGTTCCGGCGGCGAGCCGGAACGCCGGATAGCGCTCGTCGCCGAGATAATGAACTTCCAGATGCCCCCGCTTGAGCATCGCTTCGTACAGCCGGCGCGACGAAACCTCCGCAATCGGATCCTCGCCGGCCGGATAAATGTCCATCAGGTACACCACGTCGGCGTCGTCGAACGCCGAGAGGAATTCGTCGAAGAGGTCGCGCAGCCGGGTGTAACGATGCGGCTGGAAGACGGCGACCGTGCGCCGGCGAAAGGCCGCGCGCGCCGCCGCCAGCGTCGCCTTCACTTCCTCGGGATGATGCGCGTAGTCGTCCACCACGATCCGTCCAGCGGCTTCGCCCTTGACCTCGAAGCGGCGATGGATTCCGGAGAACTTGCCGAGCGCCGCGGCGGCGTCATTGAACTCGATGCCGAGTTCGAGCGCGACCGCGATTGCGGCGAGAGAATTGAGCGCGACATGGCGTCCCGGCGTGGGCACCGAAACCGTGCCTATCGTCCCGCCCTTTCGAACCACGTCGAAGCGCGTTGAAAGGCCGTCGATCGCGACTCGCTCGGCGCGCAGTTCCGCGTCCGGAGCGAAGCCGTAGGTAACGACGGGTTTTCTGACCGAGTCGAGAAGCCCGCGCACGTTCGCGCTGTCCACTCCCAGAACCGCGCGGCCGTAAAACGGCACCCGGTTGATGAAGTCGAGGAACGCTTGCCTGACCTGCTCCATCGAGCCGTAATGGTCAAGGTGTTCCGGGTCGATATTGGTCACGACCGCGATCGTCGGCACCAGCAGCAGGAACGAGGCGTCGCTTTCGTCAGCCTCGGCGACCATGAAATCGCCGCGTCCGAGCCGCACGTTGGTTCCGCGCGAGCGCAGGTTCCCGCCCACCGCGACCGTCGGGTCGAGGCCTGCCTCTTCCATGATTAATCCGACGAGTCCGGTCGTGGTCGTCTTTCCGTGGGTTCCGGCGACCGCGACTCCGACCTTCGCCATCCTGAGCAGTTCGCCGAGCATCTCGGCGCGCGGAACAACCGGGATCTTCAACTCGCGCGCGTGGCTGACCTCGGGATTGGAAAACCTTACCGCCGAGGAAATAACCACCGCGTCGAGTTCCGCCGTCACGTGCGAGCGATGATGCCCGACGCTGATTTGCGCGCCAAGCGAGGCGAGCCGCCGAGTCGTCGCGCTCTCCTTGAGGTCGCAACCGCTCACCGCAAAACCGAGTCTTATGCACAGTTCGGCGATTCCGCTCATCCCGGCGCCGCCGATACCGATGAAATGGAGCCGGCGCTCGCGGGTAAGAAGCGTTGAAGCAGGCGGATGGCTCATGCGGCGACCCTCGATTCGGCAAGCTTGAAGCATATGTCCGCGATATCGCGAGCCGCGTTCGGCCGCGCGGCCTGATGCGCCTTTTGGCCCATCGCCAGCAAGGAAGCCGAATCGGTGCTGAGGCGTTCTATTTCGCGCGCGAGATTCTGCGCCAAATGAATGTCGTCCTGGACAATCACCGCACCGCCAAGGCGCTCTATCACGCGCGCATTGTGCTCCTGTTGGCGGTCTTGATGGAACGGATACGGAACGAAGATAGCCGCACGGGCGGCGAGCGCAATCTCCGTGACGGCCATCGCGCCGGCGCGCGCGATCACAAGATCGGCGCCCTTAAGAGCGTCGGCGATATTGTCTATGAACGGGGTAACTTCCGCCTTGAGCGGAAGGCCCCGGTATCCGGCCCTTACCAACTCCTCATCCGCCTCCCCAGTCTGGTGGACGACGGCGAGATTTATAACACGATTTGCACAGATTTTGAAAGCTTCAACGACACCAATATTGAGTCGATGAGCGCCGCTCGATCCGCCTAAAACAAGGATTTGAAGCGGACCCTCGATTCTCGGACGGAGTGTCGGGTCGAACGAGAAGCGGACCGGGTTGCCGGTCGTCGCAACTTTAGAAGAACTGAACCAGGAAGCCGTCTCCTCGAAACCAACGCAGATCTTCCGCGCGAACCGCCATAGCATCCGGTTCGAGAGCCCGGGCCGTGTGTTCTGTTCCATCAAAACGAGCGGTATTCGCCCAAGAATAGCCGCGACCCCGATCGGCGCGGAGGCGTAACCGCCGGCGCATACAATCAGGTCGGGTTTGAAGCGCTCGATAACAGAGCGCGCCAGGCTTACGGCGCGTGCAAATTCCACGAGCGATTTGAGGCGCGAGCCAAGTCCGCGCCCGCGAAGCCCATGCACATGGAACAACTCGTAGCGGTAGCCGCTTCCGGGAAGCCATCGCGCCTCGATGCCGGTCGAGGTGCCTACATACAGAACTTCGGTTTCGGGGCGTTCGCGAGTCATCTCCTCTCCGAGCGCGACCGCGGGAAACAGATGCCCGCCCGTTCCACCGCCTGCGACTACCACTTTCATCTGACCGCCGGGCGGCGTCCGAGCGCGAGCAGCACGCCGAGCGTCGCCATCGCCATCACGATTGCGCTTCCACCGTAGCTCACGAACGGGAGCGGCAGCCCTTTGGTCGGAATAAGCCCCACCACAACCGCGATATTGATCAGCGATTGCAGCGTGAGCAGCGCCGTAAGACCAACGGCGAGAAGGCTTGCGAAGGCGTCGGGCTCGTCGTGCGCGATACGCATGCCGCGGAAAAGTATCACGCAGAAAAGTCCCATCACTAAGGCCGCGCCGACAATTCCGAATTCCTCGCCGATCACGGCGAACACGAAATCGGTCTGCGCCTGCGGCAGATAGAACATCTTCTGATGGCCCGCGCCGAGGCCGACGCCCCATCCGCCGCCCGCGCCGAGCGCGATGAACGACTGGATAAGTTGAAAGCCCGCGCCGCGAGCGGTCTGCCACGGGTCGAGAAACGCGGTCAGGCGGCGCATCCGGTAGGATCTCGCGGTGGCTTCAACCGCGAGCGCAAGCAGCGCGACGCCGCCGGTTACGCCGAGATGCTTAAGACGCGCGCCCGCCGCGTACAGCATCGCGAACACGATAAGCGCGATCATCACCGTGCTTCCGAAGTCGGGCTGCTTGAGCGTAAGCAGGGCGACCGGGGCAATGAGCACGAAAACCGGAAGCGGCCCGGACTCGAAGTTATCCATCCGGTTCTGGCGGCGGCTCAGGAAATCAGCAAGGAAAAACACCAGCGAGAACTTGACCATCTCGATCGGCTGCCACAGAAACGGCCCCACCCTGAGCCATCGCCGGGCGCCGCCGCGCATCACGCCGAGGCCCGGAATCCACAGCGCGACCAGCATCGCGGCCGACACGATTGCGAGCGGGAAAACCAGCCGCCTGAGTCCGCGCAGCGAAAACTGCGAGAGCAGTATCATCAGGCAGAGGCCGAGAAAGATGTGCGCCAGATGCAGCTTGAAGAAATAGAAGGCGTCGCCCCGCTTCTCCAGCCCGACGAAGTAGGTCGTGTTCAAAACCATCAGGCATCCGAGCAGCAGCAGGACCGCCGCCGGAAGCCACAGCCAGGGGTCGGGACGCCGCTGAGCGACCGCTTCAAAGCGCCCGAACCAGCTCTTTAAATACTTCACCGCGCTCGGCATAGTTCCTGAACTGGTCGAAACTCGAACAGGCCGGCGAGAGCATCACGGTATCGCCGGGACACGCCACCCGGGCCGCAAGCCGAACCGCGTCGGCCAGGCCCGGCTCGGTCGCAATCTCGGCCGCGCCGTCGAGCGCGCGACGCATCGTGTCGCGCGCGGCACCGATCAGGATTGCGAGTTTCACCCTCTCGCGCAGCGGTTTTCTAAGCGGCGCATAATCGCCGCCCTTGTCCATCCCGCCTGCAATCAGAACCACCGGAGGCTTGATCGCCTCCAGCGCTTCCACCACCGCGCCAACGTTGGTCGCCTTGGAATCGTCGATGAAAACGACGCCGCGCCATTCGCGGACGAACTCAATCCGATGCGCCAGCGGGCGGAAATCCGCAAGCGCCGCGCCGATCGCGTCGAGCGGCGCGCCAATCGCAAGCGCCGCCGCCGAGGCCGCCATCGCGTTTGCCAGGTTGTGGCGGCCCGGGAGCTTGAACGCCGAAAGATCGATTCGGCCGCGGCGCGAGCCGATTCGAAACTCAAGCGAGTTGCCTTCGGGCCAGATGGCGTCGCCCGTGGACGGCGGCTCGCCGGCTCCGAAGCTGACGACACGCGCGCGAAGCCCGGGCGCCAGCGCGATGACATTGCGATCGTCGCGATTCAGTATCGCAAAGTCGCCGGCGTCCTGGTTTTCGAAGATCCGCGCCTTGGCGCGGCCGTACTCTTCGAGGCCGCTGTAGCGTTCGAAATGATCGTCGGTGAGATTCAGATGCACGGCGACGCGCGGATGGAACGTCTCGATGGTTTCGAGCTGGAAGCTGGAGACCTCGACCACGAGCGCGTCGAACTCGCGCCCCGCGGCCTCAACCAGCGGAACGCCCAGGTTGCCGCCGACGAACACGTTCATGCCCGCGCGTTTCAAAATCTCGCCCGCCATCGTGGTGACCGTGCTCTTGCCGTTGGTGCCGGTTATCGCGACGAGCGGCCCGCAGACGAACCGGCTTGCCAGTTCGAGTTCCCCGATTACGGGAACGCCGCGGCGTCGCGCTTCGGCCACAAGCGCCGAATCGCGCGGCACGCCGGGACTTGCGACGAGCAGGCGGACGCCCGCAAGCCACGCGGGATCGTCTTCGCCCAGATGGATTTCGGCGGCGGGAAGATCCGCGGTCGGCGTGTCGGGGCGGCGGTCGGTCAGAGCCAGGCGCGCGCCGCGTGCGGCGAGAAAGCGCGCAGCCGCGCGCCCGCTGACGCCCAGCCCGACCACCATCACGCGCTTTCCTTCGAACTCGTTCATCGAAGCTTCAACGTGCTCAACGCAAACAGGCCGCAGATGATCGAAATGATCCAGAACCTCACCACCACCACCGTCTCCGGCCATCCGCCGAGCTCGAAATGATGATGCAGCGGGGCCATGCGGAAAACCCTTCTGTGCGTGAGCTTGTAGTAATAACGCTGGATTATGACCGAGATCGCCTCGACCACGAACACGCCGCCCGCGATCACCAGCACCAGTTCCTGCTTGGCGAGCACCGCGACCGTTCCCAGCGCCGCGCCAAGCCCGAGCGCCCCGACATCGCCCATCATCATCGAGGCCGGATACGCATTGTACCAGAGAAAGCCGAGCGAGGCGGCGATAAGCGAAGCGCAGAAGATTGCGACCTCGCCGATTCCCTCGACGTGCGGAATCTGGAGATAGGTGGCGAATTTGATGTTGCCGGCGACGTAGGTAAAAACCCAGTAACAGAACGCGACCGTCATCACCGGGCCGATCGCAAGACCGTCCAGCCCGTCGGTGAGATTCACCGCGTGCGACGAGCCCACGATTACGAGCATCGCGAACGGCACGTAAAGCCATCCGAGATTGGGATTGACGTTCTTAAGAAACGGGACGGTCAGATGGGTGTCGAAGCCAAGGAAGCCGAACAGCCATATGGTTGCGATCAACGCAATCACGAATGACAGCGCGAGCTTGACCGGACCGCTCAGCCCCTTGCCGCGACCGCGGCGCAGTTTCAGCAAGTCGTCGGCGAGCCCGATTGCGCCAAAGCATACGCTGACGAAGATCGCGACCCATACGTACTGGTCGCGAAGGTCGGCGAGAAGAAGCGTCGCGACGATACACGAGGCAAGGATCGTCAGGCCGCCCATCGTTGGCGTACCGGCTTTCTTCTGATGGTTTTGCGGAACCTCGTCACGGATGGTTTGCCCGATATGCGCGGCGCGAAAACGCTGGATCAGCATCGGACTCATCGCAAACGAGAGCGCAAGCGCCGCAAGCCCCGCCATCACGGAGCGGAACGTCTCGTAGCGCAGGACGTTCAGCACCGGATGGAGTGTGTGGAGCGGAAACAAAAGCAGATAGAGCATCAGGGTGGACTCGTTTATTCCAGTGTCCGCCTTATAAACGTTCGGGCAAGCGCGCCCCGACGCCTTTCGAAAGCCGATGATGCTTACGGCCGCTCGACTGCAAAAGATTGCCTTCCCGCGCGCCGGCGGAGATGGATTCCGCCTCCGGCAAACCGC
>JAKAVC010000024.1 GCA_021817345.1 Deltaproteobacteria bacterium
CGCCGCCGACATAGAGATCGACCGGAAGCCAGTAATCGACCGCCTTGCGAGCGAACGGAACCTTGTCCTCGTGCGGTGAGGCGAAGCGCAGGAAGTACCACGACGAGCACGCGAAGCCGTCGAGCGTGTCGGTCTCGCGCTCGGCCGGACCCCCGCATTTCGGGCAGTTCGTGTTGACGAACTCAGGCACGTTGGCAAGGGGCGAGCGGCCCGTGCCCGACGGCTGATATTCCTTCATCGCGGGCAGCCGGACCGGAAGCTGCTCGTCGGGAACCGGAACGATCCCGCAGGCGCCCTTGCAGTAGATCATTGGAATCGGCGCGCCCCAGTAGCGCTGGCGTGAGATGAGCCAGTCGCGCATCCGGTAGGTGACAGTGGGCTTTCCGATCTTCTTGTCTTCGGCGTAGCGGCAGACCGCTTTCAGCGCGTCGGCCGTTTTCATCCCGTTGAGGAATCCCGAGTTGATCGCGACGCCGTGTTCCGTAAAGGCGCGATCCTCGGGCGGCGCGCTGCCGTCCTCGGGCGCGGTCACGCGCGGAATCTCGATTCCGTACTTGCGCGCGAACTCGTAGTCGCGCTGGTCCTCGCCCGGCGCCGCCATGATCGCGCCGGTTCCGTAGCCCATCAGAACATAGTCGGCGATCCAGATCGGAATGTCCTTGTTGGTGAACAGGTTGCGCGCATATGCTCCGGTAAAGACCCCGGTCTTTTCCTTCACCGTGGACATCCGCTCGATCTCGCTCTGGCGGCGCGCTTGCGAGACGTATTCCTCGACCGCCGCGCGATTTTCGGGCGTGGTGATTTCCGCGACCAGCGGATGCTCGGGGGCGAGCACCATGAACGAGACGCCGAAGACGGTGTCGGGCCGGGTGGTGAAGAAGCGCACCTCGCGGTCCGGATGGCCGCTCACGGGAAAGGCGAGTTCGGCGCCTTCCGAACGGCCAATCCAGTTGCGCTGCATCAGCTTTATCGGCTCGGGCCAGTCGATGCCCTCCAGGTCTTCAAGCAAGCGATCGGCGTATGCGGTTATTCGGATATACCACTGCTCGAGATCCTTCTTGCTGACGGGGGTATCGGTATGCCGCCAGCAGCATCCGTTGACCACCTGCTCGTTGGCCAGGATCGTGCGGCACTTCTCGCACCACCATTGCGAGCCGAGCGCGCGATAGGCGAGTCCGCGCTTGTAGAGCAGCAGGAAGAACCACTGCGTCCACTTGTAGTACTCGGGCGAGGAGGAATTTATCCCGCGGGTCCAGTCGTAGGCGCACCCGGAAATTATCAACTGACGCTTGAAGTTCGCCGCGTACCGCGGAACCGTCTCGGCCGGATGGGACTGCTTGAGCAGCGCCTCGTTCTCGGCCGGCAATCCGAAGGCGTCCCACCCCATTGGGTGCAGCACGTTGAACCCCGCCATCCGCTTGTACCGCCCGACGACGTCGCACGGAACGTAGTTGTGCAGATGGCCGACCGAGAGGCCCGCGCCGGAGGGATACGGGAACATCTCGAGCACGTAGAACTTGGGCCGGCCCGGCTCCTCGCGGGTCAGATAGAGATTGCGCCGCTCCCAGTCCTGCTGCCACCTGGGTTCGATAGTTTTCGGGTCGTAGCGTTCGTCCATTTCGCAAGTCGCCTGATGAGCGGGCGGTTCCCGCCGCCGTGTCGAGTTTAGCGTGCCGGACAGACCGCTCCAACCGGCGCCGGGTCGTGTCGCGGTCCCCGCCAAGATGGGGCCGCGAGCACAAAAAACATCGTCGTTGTTTACTTGACCGAACGGTATGGACCGGGCTATTCGCTAGGGAAACTAACGAGTGGTAGGCGCCGCTGTGAACCAACAGGTTTCCATCGTTAGCGACAGCAGTATTGATCTACCCCGGGACGAGCTTGCGCGCGCCGGTATCGGGATCGCGCCGCTACAGGTCGCCTTTTCCACCGAGTTCTTCCGCGACGACGCGCTCGCGCGCTCCGACTTCTATGCGCGCCTCAAAACCGAGCCACGCCTGCCGACAATAGCGGCCGCGATGCCGGCGGATTTTCTCGCCGCCTATCGCAAGGCGCACGAACGCGCCGAAAAGGTGCTCTGCCTCATCAATCCCTTTGAATCGTGTTCCACCTACACAGCCGCATACGCGGCGGCGGTGGTCGCCAGGCGTGACGACGAGATCGAGGTCGAGGTGATGAACACGGGCAGGGCGCTGACCGGACTGGGCGCGATATGCCTTGGCGCCTCCGATATGGCGCTTCGGGGAGCGTCGCTCGGCGAGATCGTCGCCGCGATCGAACAGGCGACCGCGCAGGTCAACAGCTATTACGCGCCCGCGACCAACGAATACCTCGAACGCGACGGCCGTATCTCGCTTTACGAGATGAACGTCGGGCCGCTTTCGGGGATGCTGCCGCTGGTTCGCGTATGGGGCCGGGTCGCGGTCGTCGGCAAGGCAAAGACCCAGGCGGAGAACGTCGCGCGGATGCTCGATCTTGCGGAGCAGGAACTCGCCGGCGCGGAGGCGATCGTGCTCGTAACCCATGGCGCAAACCCCGAAGGCGCCGAATCGCTTGCGGCCAGGGCGCGCGAGCGGCTGCGATGCGCCCGGCTGGTGATTGCCGAACTCGGGCCCTCCGCCGGCGCGTACTGCGGCGAAGGCACCGTCGGGCTCGGCTTCTGCCCGAGCCTGCAGAAACTACACTGAGGAGCGTCGGCATGAAATTCGGCATTTTCTATGAACATTCGGTCGCGAAGCCGTGGAGCCGTCAATCCGAGCTGCGTGCCTACGAGCAGGCGCTCGAACAGATCGAGCTTGCCGACGAGCTTGGCTTCGACCAGGTCTGGGAAGTCGAGCATCATTTTCTCGAAGAGTATTCCCATTCCTCCGCGCCCGAGGTTTTTCTCGCCGCCGCCGCCGCGCGCACCAAGCGCATCCATATCGGCCAGGGAATCGCGGTATGCCTGCCGCCGATGAACCATCCGGCGCGAATCGCCGAACGTGCCGCCGCGCTCGACCTCATCTCCGGAGGACGGCTTGAATTCGGCACCGGGCGCTCGGCGACCTGGACCGAGGTCGGCGCTTTCGGAATCGATCCCGACTCGACCAAGGAGATGTGGGACGAAGTCATCCGCGCGATTCCGAAGATGTGGACCGAGGAGGAGTTCGAGTGGCACGGGAAGTACTTCTCGATGCCGCCGCGAAACGTCCTGCCCAAGCCCATCCAGGAGCCGCATCCTCCGATGTGGGTCGCGGTTTCCTCGCCCGAGACGGCGGTGCAGGCGGCGGAACGGGGAATCGGGATGCTCGGCGTGACGCTCGGAACGCCCGCCGACTACAAGCGGCTGGTCGCCGACTACCGGCGCATCATCAAGCATTGCGATCCGGTCGGGAAATTCGTGAACAACCAGGTCAACGCCGCGAGCTGGCTGTACTGCGGCGAGGATCCTTACGAGGCCAAGGCGGTGGGTGGCGCCGCCGCGTTCCAGTTCTTTCAGTCCGCGGCCCATCTGCTCGGGCTTGGCGGAATCTACCCGTCGCACGCCTACACCGCGCAGGCCAACGCGACCGCATTGCTCAGCCAGGCGGAGATATTCTCGCTGCGCGAGGGTTTTCCGGTCGGCTCGCCGAAGGAGATCATCGAGAACCTGCGCTACTGGGAGGAGGTCGGCGTCGAGCGGGTCGTGATGCTGATCAACTACGACCAGGCGATTCCGCAGAAGAAGGTGCTCGCGAGCCTGGAGCGCTTCGCGAAGTACGTGATGCCGGAATTCACGGACGAAAAGGCGGCCGAACGGCGCGAAAAGGCGCGCACCTCGGGCGATCGCGGTCCCGAAGCGCCCCCGATGGCGACCTGAGCGCGCCTGGCGCAAGGTTCAATCGCCGTTTCCATAGGAGCAGCAACGTGCCCGATCCTGGAAGAGCGAGTCGCGAGAGCTTTCTGGTGAAATTGCCGGACGAGCGGGTCGAGTATCCGCCGCTGCCGTGGAAGTGCTCCGGCGCCACGATGCTGAACGTGTACTTTGAGGTGCGTAAGGAAGTACTGCTCGATCGCCTGCCGCCCGAATTCTGCAGAACCTCGCCCGCCTATTGCCGGCTGTTCGTGATCGATCATCCCGAAAGCCCCGTCGGACCGTTTCGCGAGGCGACGCTCGCGCTCGGATGCCGACTCAACATGATGCCGGCCGCGTTCGTCGCGGCTTCCATCACCGACAATCCAAAAACGCTCGCTGCGGGAATTTGCGAGCGCGGGTATCCGAACACGCTCGGCGGGATCGAGTTCGAATCGGGCCCGAGCGGCGCGCGCGCATTGATGAGCGACGCCAAGGGGCCGCTAGTCGAAGTCGTGATGCCGGCGCTTCAGACTATAGAGCCGAGCCGGCTCGCCTATGATCACGTCGACGCGATCAAGACCGTTGAGTCCGAAGGGGCCGCCCGCGGCGAGCTTGTGGTTACGGCGCGAGAGCTTGCGATCGAACGCGCCGCAATCTGTAAGAACGCGCGTATTGCGTATCCGGATGAGCGTCCGGAAAGCCCCTGGCAGATTCTTCGGAACCGCAACGTGATAAGCGCGCAGGTCGTCAACCTGACGCGCACGTTTGCGGCAGCAGGCGCTCCGCAGTAGCGCTCGGGCGAGGCTACTTCTTGCGCGCGATCGTCAGCCCGTCGGCGACCGGGACCAGGACCGCTTCGACCCGCTCGTCGTTCACGACAAAGTCGTTGAATTCGCGAATCGCGCGCGTGCTCGAAGTCTGATCGCTCTCGTTCACGACCTGCCCGTTCCAGAGCACGTTGTCCACCAGGACAAGGCCGTCGCGGCGCGTCCGTTTCAGGATTTCCTCGTAATAGAGGCGATAGTTTTCCTTGTCGGCGTCGATAAAGGCAAAGTCGAAGGTCTCCGAGGCGGGCATTGCGCGCAGCGTCTCGGCTGCCGGCCCAAGCTTCAGCGTGATCTTGCCGATCAAGCCGGCGCGCTCCCAGTAGCGTCGCGCAATAGCGGTCCATTGCTCGCTCACATCGAGACAGAGCATCCGTCCGTTCTCGGGAAGCGCGCGCGCGACGCATATCGAGCTGTATCCCGTGAAGGTCCCCACCTCGATTGCCGAGCGGGCGCCGATCGCACGCGCGAGCAAGCCCATCATCGTGCCCTGTTCGGGTGCGATCTGCATCGACGAGAGCGAACCCAGTTTCGCGGTCTCCTCGGCGAGTTCGCGAAGCAGCGGATCGGCATTGTGGCCGTGTTCGACCACATAATCGTAGAGCGTGCGGTCCAGCGAAAGAAATTTGTTTATGGAAGCCATCGCATCGTCCGGAGTGAGCGGAGAAGATCGCGAGCCTGCGCGCCCGCGCCAAAGCCGGGTTTAGCAATTGCCGGCGTGGGTTTCCAGCCGCGCCGCTACCTGCTGCCGAGGTAGGTGAAGTCGCCGCGCTGATTGACGCTCAGCGTTCCAGTGAAGATACGATGGCCGCCGCTTGGATTGAACGCGATACGGTAGAGAATTCCCGGCGCTCCGATCTCGAAGAAGGCGTCGTCGCGATTGAGCACGTAGAGCCGCTCGTTGCCGTCTGAATCGGTCGCGCCGACGTACATCGCGCCCGAAGCGGTCAGCACCGGGTCTCCGAGCGATTCGATTATCGCGCCGAGCGGAGTGATTTGTCCGCGCTGGAGCCTGAGATTCATCCGTCCGCGCTCGAGCCGGAAGATAACCGGTATTCTCGCGCACGCCGCCAGCACCGCCGTGGTTCCGTCGGCCATCAGTCCCGGCCGTCCCGGCGACAGGTACGAGACCGGGCCGAGCGGACTGTCCGTCCCGGTCGGTAGGACACGTCTCATGCTGGTTCCGTCGTAGAGAAACAGCGCCGCGCCGCTCGGAGTCCTTGCGGTGAACGCGACCAGCGTGCCTTCGGGCGAGGGCAATGCCGCTGGAAGCCCGAAAGGGATCTTGTAGCGCGCGTGATTGGGACCGTAACGGCCCTCGACCGCAAGTTCCGTGAGCCCGCCTTGCGCCGAAGCCATCAGCAGCGCCTGCAGATGACGATGGTCGGGGCCGGGATGCGCCACATCGAGCCATCCCTCGAAGACGACCATCCCCGGCTCGCCCATCTGGAGGCTTCCGAAGCTCAGCACGGCGAGCCTATCGCCCTCGTTGGTGACGGTCCCCGACTTCGCAAGGCATCGAAGCGTTCCATTCGAGTAAAGGAACAGGGCGTCATCGCCTTTCGAGCCCGCGATGGCGGAGACGAATGCAATATCGCCGTTGGCGTCGGCCACGGCATAGGGATCGCTGGACAATTCGGGCTTGCATCCCGCCGGCGCCGACCTGGTATCGACTGCGGGGGTGAGCCGTGCCGGAACGTGCGCGTTGGGGTTGGCTATAAAGATTGTCCAGTGGGCCTTTCGCGCGTGAGTATTCGTTCCCTTGGGCGGCGCAGGTTCGGGCTTGAGGACCTCGGCGCCAAACAGGACCTGGCCGTCGGCCATCATCGCCGGCACTCCGACCTCGTTGATAATTCCGCCACCCGGAGCCGGTGCGCCGACCTCGGTAATCTCCACAGGAGTTCCTTTGCCATCGCTGGCGTAGAGCGCTTCGGCGGTGCTGGGCCCCGCGGCGCCCATCCCCTGAAGAGTCAGTGAAATTGCGAAAGCATTGATCGCGCCGCCCATTATCACGGCGAGCGCGAGAATCGGAACCTGCATCCTCATCGAGATGCCCTCTCGCGGGCTATTAGCAACTATTCTTCATACGGCCGGACTATCTTATAATCAACGTCAGTGTGAATTTACAATGCCCGAAATCTTTCCACTGAGAGGCGGCTGGATGCCGATTCTTTCGATCTCGCGCGCCATGCGTTCAAGGTGCGTCGCGCCCCAGTAGATTCGCCCGCATCCGGGACATTCGGCGAAGCGCTCGAAGCTCGCATAGACGAAAGGCGGAACGCGCCGGCCGACCGCTTCGCGTCCGACTTCGACGAGCGGGGAATTGCATCGCGAGCATCGCGTGAACGCGGCCTTCGCCCGGTCGAACGGGTAGCGTCGCATCACCTCGCGAAGCTGACCGCGAAAATCGTTGCTTTCGAGATAAAGCACGTCGTGTGCGGTGCGAAGCCGCTTGTCCCGCGTCAGCATCACGCGGCCTTCCGCTCTCGCCCGCGCGAGCATCGCCGCGCCGCCGAGCGTGGAGTCGAAAATCGTGTCCGCGCCGAGCAACCTCAGCCATCGCGCAAGCCGCGCGAGCATCCGGTCCGCCGCGAATCGTGGAGTTTCCCCGGGCGCCACCTCTTGTAGTATAGCAGCGGTCGCGCACGGCTTCGGAGCGTCGAAGCGCGCGCCATTTCCGAAGGGCGTCATCACATGAAGGAAGAATCCGTTACGATTCCATGCGGCGAGCTGCAACTCGAAGGGCTCATCGCTGTTCCCGAGGCCGCAACACCCGCGCGCGGCGCCGTTATCTGCCATCCCCATCCGCAATATGGCGGCTCGATGTACAACAACGTGGTCGAGGCGGCGCTCGAGGCGGCGTGGCGACTGGGGATGGCGACGCTCAGGTTCAATTTCCGCGGCGTGGGCGCAAGCGGCGGCCAGTACGGTGGCGGCGCCGGCGAAGTCGAGGATGCGAAGGCCGCGATGCGCTTTCTCCTTGCGCGCGAGGGCGTGGCGGGGCAGGGCGCCGCGATGCTCGGATACTCGTTCGGGGCGGCGGTTGCGATACGCGCGGGCGCCGAGAGCGGCGAGGTCAGTACGATAGCGGCGATCGCGCTGCCAATCGTGATGGGTGATTTTTCAGCCGCGGGCCGAAGCGGAAAACGCATCGTACTGATAGCGGGCGACCGCGACGACTATTGCCCCGCCGACGCGCTCGAAGATCTCGCGCGCAGGCTCGGCCCCGCGGCAGTCCTCAAAATCATCCCGGGCGCCGATCATTTCTTCGCCGGCTCCGAGGGGAAGCTTTGCGCGGCGCTCGCCGAGCTTATCGCGACGCGCTAGCGCCCGGCGGCCCGGAGGACGCGAGCGCAAGCCGGCTTGCCTCCCATATCGCGTAAAACGGATCGGACGGATTCCGC
>JAKAVC010000020.1 GCA_021817345.1 Deltaproteobacteria bacterium
TGCGGCCGAGCAGCTTCGCGCGGTCGTCGAGGCGGCGCACGCGGCGGAGATGATGCAGGCGAGCTGAGATCGTCCGCGCCGACTTATCCATCGACCGAACCTTGCTCTCTGTGGAGACACGAACGCGCCGCCTCTTGCGGCGGGGTATCGTTCAGATCGACGATGGCGCTCCGGCGGACTTTCTCGCCGCCGCGCGCCGATGGAGCCTCAAAGTCGGAAAATAATCGTCGCGCCTCGCGCCGCGGAGCGTATCGAGGCGGCGCGAGGATGGCTTCGCGCGCTGCGCTCCGACGCCGAAGCGTTGGTTATCGCGCCGAGTCGCGAGGCGGCTGACGATCTCGTCCGTGCGCTCGCGGCCGGCGGCGGCGCGCTCTTCGGGCTTCATCGCCTGACGCTCAATCGGCTCGCGGGACTGCTCGCGCAGCCGGAACTGCTCGAAGCCGGGCTTGCGCCGGCGGGCGCGCTTGCGGTCGAGGCGATCGCGGCCCGTGTCGTCAACCAGCTTTCCGAAACCGGCGCGCTTTCATATTTCGCGCCGGTAACTGATATGCCCGGCTTTCCGCGCGCGCTCGCGAGCACGATCGTCGAACTCCGTCTCAACCTCGTTAGCCCCGAAGCGGTCGCACGAAACGGCGCGATCGGACAGGCGCTTTCGATTGCGCTGGCAGAGTTCGAGCGGGAGTTGCTGAGCGCGCGGCTTGCCGATCGAGCCGCAGTAACGGCCGCGGCGATTCGCGCGCTCGAAAGCCCGTCGCCGCCGCGCTTCTCCGGGCTTGCCACGCTCGCGCTCGACGTGCCGATCGAGAACGCGCTTGAACGCGATTTCGTTGCGCGGCTTTGCGCAAAAGCGCCGCGATTTCTCGCAACCGTCGCGGCGGGAGATTCGGCCAGCGAGGCGGCGCTCATCCAGGCGCTCGGCGTGGACTGCGCCGATGTCCTGCGGACTGCCCCTGAGCCCGCTACTTCGCTCGCCCGCCTCCAGACGCATCTTTTCGCCGAGACCGCGCCGCCCGAGGCCGCCCTAGACGAAACCGTCGCGATGCTCTCGGCGCCCGGCGAGATGCATGAGTGCATTGAAATAGCGCGCCGTATCCAGGCCGAAGCGCGCCGCGGCGTGCCGTTCGACCGCATCGCGGTGATATGCCACGCCGGCGAGCGTTACGGGCCCTATCTCGAGGAAGCCTTCGGCCGCGCGGGAATCGAAGCCTATTTCGCAACCGGGACGAAACGGCCGGAGCCGGGAGGACGGGCGCTGCTCACGATGCTCGCGTGCGCGGCCGAAAATCTTTCGGCAAGCCGCTTCGCCGAGTATCTTTCGCTCGCGCAGGTTCCGGAGCCAGGACGCGCCGCACCCTTGGTCGGCTTTGTTTCTCCCCCGATGGAACTTTATGCCGCCGCACTCGCCTCCGACCTCGAAGTCGGCCCTGAAATCGCCGAAACCCAGCCTCCCGATACCGATCCGGTTCCGGTCGTCGATGGAACCGCGCGGGCGCCGTGGCGATGGGAAAAACTGATGGTCGATGCGGCGGTGATCGGCAGTCGCGAAAGATGGGAGCGGCGGCTTGCCGGACTCGAAGCCGAACTCAAGAGGAAACGCGGCGAACTCGAGCCCGACGATGAGGATCGCGCCCGCGCGCTCGACCGAGACCTGCTCGATCTTGCCCATCTGAGGACGATCGCGCTGCCCATAATCGACAAACTCGCCGCCCGTCCGCGCTCGGCTCCATGGAACGAATGGCTTGCATGGCTGCGCTCGCTCGTCGAGCTTGCGGTCCGCGACGCGGAGCCGGTGCTTGCGGCACTTTCGGAGCTCGAACCGATGGGTCCGGTCGGCCCGGTCGGACTCGACGAAGTTCGCACCGTACTTGCCGACCGTCTCGGCCATCTGGAACGCCCGCCAGCGCGCCGGCGCTACGGAGCGGTGTTCGTCGCGCCGCCCGGCTACGTGCGCGGGATGACGTTCGACGTGGTGCTCGTTCCGGGTCTGGCCGAGCGGATATTCCCGAAAAAGTTAACCGAAGATCCGATCCTGGCCGACCGCCTGCGCGCCGCAATCAGCCCGATGCTCAAGCGCCAGGAGGAGCGGGTTGCCGCCGAGCGCCTTGCGCTAAGGCTCGCCGCGGGAGCGGCGTCCGAGCGCGCGACGTTCACCTACGCGCGCGTCGATCTCGACCAGGGTCGTCCGCGCGTGCCGTCGTTCTATGCGCTTGAAGTGCTGCGCGCGGCCGAGGGCCGCCTTCCCGGTTTCGACGAACTGGCCCGCCGCGCCTCGTGCGAGCAAGCCGCGCGGCTCGGATGGCCCGCGCCGCGCACCCCGGAAGAGGCGATCGACGACGCCGAATTCGACCTCGCGCTGCTCGAGCGCCTGCTCGACCGCGATCCCGAAGCAACCGTCGGCGCGGCGCATTACCTGCTCGGCGCCAACGAGCATCTCGCCCGCGCGCTTCGGGCCCGGGCGCGGCGATGGCTGCGGCGGTGGACGTCCGCCGACGGCCTGGTCGATCCCGAACCCGCGGCTGTCGCGGCCCTCGCCCGCCATCAGATCGCCGCGCGCTCTTATTCGCCGACCGCGCTTCAGAACTTTGCCGCCTGTCCGTACCGGTTTCTGCTCCAGGCGGTTTTTCGGCTCCAACCGCGCGAGGACGCCGAAGCGATCGAGGTGATCGATCCGCTCACGCGCGGAAGCCTGACCCACGAGATGCAGTACGAATTGCTGAGCCTGCTGCGCGAGCGCGGCCTTCTGCCCGTCACGGGCGAGAACCTCGAAGCGGCGCTCGGCGAACTGGATGGAATCGTCGAGCGGGTGGCCGAGCGATGGTACGACGAGCTCTGTCCGGCGATCGATCGCGTCTGGAAGGACGGTATCGACGCTATCCGCGCGGATCTCAGGGAATGGCTCAGGCTTGCGGCCGAGGAACGCCAGGGATGGTGTCCCGAGCGCTTCGAGCTTGCCTTCGGGCTCTCGGAGCGCGCTCAGGCCGATCCGGCAAGCACGCCCGAGCCGGTAGCGCTCGAGGGCGGACTCAATCTTCGCGGCTCGATCGATCTTGTCGAACGCAATGGAAACGGCACGCTTCGCGTGACCGACTACAAGACCGGCAGGGTACGCGCGGAGAGCAGTCTCATAATCGGCGGCGGCAAGATCCTGCAGCCGGTTCTCTACGCGCTTGCCGCCGAGCGTATCCTCGGAGCGCCGGTCGAATCAGGGCGTCTCTACTATTGCACCGCGGCGGGCGGCTACGAAGAGCGGGTGGTCGCGATGAACGACGCCGCGCGCGCGGGATACCGGGCCTTCGTCCGCACTTTCGACGAAGCGCTCAAGTCGGGCTTCCTGCCCGCCGCGCCCGACGCGGACGAGTGCCGATGGTGCGACTATCGGCGCGTGTGCGGTCCATACGAGGAACGCAGAGTTAGGCTCAAGCCGGCGTCGCGGCTCGAGGCGCTTGCAAGGCTGCGCGAGATGCCATGAAGACGCCCGCCGACCAGCAGGTTCGCGATCGTATCCGCTCCGACCTCGACACCACGCTGATTATCGAGGCCGCCGCCGGCACCGGCAAAACCACCGCGCTCGTGAATCGGATAATCGCGGCGGTCGCGTCGGGACGGGCGCGGCTTGCGCAGATCGTCGCGGTGACGTTTACCGAAAAAGCCGCCGGGGAACTGAAACTCCGGCTTCGCGCCGAGATAGAGCGCGCACGCCAGGACCCCGCGCTCGACGGCGCGGCGCGCGAACGATTGTTGCGCGCCCTGCCCCAGCTCGAAGAGGCCCGTATCGGGACGATTCATTCCTTCTGCGCCGACCTGATTCGCGAGCGCCCGGTCGAGGCGGGTGTCGATCCGATGTTCGAGGTCGCGCCCGAGGACAAGGCCGAGGCGATCTTCGAGCTTGCCTTCGAGCGATGGTTCCAGCGCTCGCTTGCGAATCCGGGCGAAGGGATGCGCCGGCTGCTCCGCCGCCGCGACCTTGCCGTGGGTGACGGGCCGCGTCCTATCGCGCGCGCGGCCGCCGAGCAGCTTCGCGAATGGCGTGATTTCGATACGCCGTGGACCCGATGGCCGTTCGAGCGCGAAGGCGAGATCGACGAACTCGTCGGCGAGATTGAGCATCTCGGGCGCCTTGCGCGCGAAGGCGAGCCCGACGACTACCTCGCGCGCGCGCTCGACAATATCGCGCGCCCCGTCGCCGAAGCGACACGGCTCGAACCGGTTCGCGGACGCGATTACGACGCGCTCGAACAGGTGCTGATCGGGCTTCTGCGCGGGAACACGAATCCGCGCTTCGGATGGCGCGGCTATGGCGAGAGATTCGGCGAGCATTCGCGCGAGGAAGTGATGAAACGGCGCGAGGCTCTGCGCGAGCGGCTCGAGCGCTTCCGGATGAACGCGGGAGCGAATCTCGCCCCGCTGCTGCGCGACGAGATATGGCCGGTGGTCGGCGAATACGAGGAACTGAAGCGGCGCGCGGGAACGCTGGACTTCCTGGATTTGCTTCTACTCGCGCGAAACCTGGTGCGCGACAATCCGGCTGTCAGGCGCGCGCTTCAGGAACGTTTCACCCATATCTTCGTCGACGAGTTCCAGGACACGGACCCGCTCCAGGCCGAGATTCTGCTTCTCCTTTCCGCCGACGACCCCGGCGAATCCGACTGGACGCGGGTGCGTCCGGTCGCGGGCAAGCTGTTCATCGTCGGCGATCCCAAGCAGTCCATCTATCGGTTCCGGCGCGCCGACATTTCGCTCTACCAGTCGATCAAACGAAGGCTTGCGGCCGCGGGCGCGCCGGTCGAGAATCTGACCGTCAGCTTTCGCGCGGTGCCCGAACTGCAGGAGATGGTCAACGCCGCGTTTGCGCCGCTGATGGCCGAGGAGTCGGACACCCAGCCGGCCTACGTCGCGCTCAAGCCTTTTCGCGACGGAGTCGAGAGCCAGCCCTCGGCGGTCGTGCTTCCGGTGCCCACGCCCTACGGGGATTTCGGACGGGTGACCGAATGGAGAATCGACGAGTCGCTGCCCGAGGCGGTTGCGGCCTTCGTCGAATGGCTCGTCGGCAGGAGTGGATGGACCGTCACCGAGCGCGACGCGCCAGAGCAGCGCGTGCCGATTCGCCCGCGCCACATTTGTATCCTGTTTCGGCGGCTCAACTCGTTCGGGCGCGACGTCACCCGCCCGTATATCCGCGCGCTCGAGGCGCGCCATCTGCCGCACGTCCTGGTAAAGGGCGGTTCGTTCAACGAGCGCGAGGAGGTCGAAGCGCTCCGCAACCTGCTCGGGGCGATCGAGCGCCCCGACGACGAACTGCTCGTGTTCGCGTCGCTTCGCGGTCCGGTCTTCGCGCTCTCGGACGCCGCGCTGCTGGAGTTCCGTGAGACGCTCGGCAGCCTGCATCCGTTCCGCAAAATTCCCGACCAAGCGCCTGAGACCGTCAAGGAGGTGGGCCGCGCGCTCGCGCTGCTGCGCGAGCTTCATCGCGGACGCAACCGCCGCCCGATCGCGGATACGATCTCGCGCCTGCTTGCCGCGACTCGCGCGCACGGAGGCTTTGCGATATGGCCGACCGGCGAGCAGGCGCTCGCCAACGTGATGAAGCTGATGGACATGGCGCGCCGATACGAAGCGCGCGGCGGCGCGGCGTCGTTTCGCGGCTTCGTCGATGAGCTCGAAGCGCGCGCCGAACGCGCCGAGGCCGGCGAAGTGCCGGTCGTCGAGGAAGGCACCGAAGGCATCCGCATCATGACGGTGCATCGCGCCAAGGGCCTCGAATTCCCGGTCGTCATCCTGGCCGATATGACGTGCAAGGAAACCCGCGCCGAGCCTTCGCGCTACGTCGATCCCGCAAAACGGCTCGCCGCGCTCGAACTGGCCGGATGCGCGCCGGTGGAATTGCAGGAACATGCCGAGGACGAGGCGCGGCGCGAGCGCGAGGAAGCGGCGCGGGTGCTCTATGTCGCCGCGACTCGCGCGCGCGATTTGCTGGTCGTGCCCGCGGTCGGCGACGAGGAGCGCGAAGGATGGCTCGCCGGGCTGAATCCGGCAATTTTTCCCGAAAACGGAAATCGCCGCAGTCCACTGACTCAGAAGCCGCCCGGATGCCCGGTTTTTGGCGACGACAGCGTGCTCGTTCGCGGCCCGAAGGCTCCGCGCAAGGAGAAATCCGTCGCCCCCGGGACGCATCGCGCGCGCGCCGGGGCCCATCGGGTCGTATGGTGGGACCCGTCGCTGCTGAATCTCGACGTGCGCGAAGCGATGGGGCTTCGGCAGATGTGGCTTCTCGAAGCTGACAGCGAGCGCACGGTTGCGACGGGCGGAATCCGCGCGTGGCAGCGATGGCGCGACGCGAGAAACGCCGCAATCGCGCGTGGCCTTGTGCCTTCGCTCCGGGTCGGCACGGTTACCGAGCTTGCCGCGGCGACTGACGCATCGGTTCCCGAGGCGGACGAGGTCGCGATCGAGGAAACCGCGCGCGTTACCTGGCGTCCGCGCGGGGTACGTTTCGGCACGCTGGTGCATCTCACGATGCTGCGGGTGAGGCTCGATGCCGGCCGCGACGAGATAGCCAGAGTCGCCGCGGGAGAAGCCCGGATGCTCGGCGCGGGCGACGCCGAAATTGCCGCCGCGGCCGAAGCGGTTACGCAGGCGCTCGCCGCGCCGCTAATGCGGCGTGCCGCGAAGAGCCTCGAACTCAGGCGCGAGTGCCCGCTCGTGATGGAAATCGGCGGCGGCGTCACGATGGAGGGCGTTGCGGACCTTGCCTTTCGCGAAACCGACGGCGCGCAGGAATTCTGGACCGTCGTGGATTTCAAGACCGACGCGGATATCACGCCGCGCCTCGGGGAGTATCGCACGCAAGTCGGGCTTTACCTTCGCGCGATTCGCAAGGCGACCGGGCTTAACGCGCGCGGCTCGATTTTTCTCATTTAACTTTGTTCCGCGCGTCATTAGGATAGTAGGCAGGTGAGTGTGCGACGCGGATGATGCGCCATGAAAGCCCATATCCATCGGACGGTTCCCGCCGTTGAGCCATAACCGCTCGGTTCTCGTCGCCGGTTACGGCTCGCTCCTGAGTGGTTATGGTCTTCTGGCCGAGCGCCGGGGCGGACGAAGCCGGCTTGTCGCGCGCGAGGCGTGGCCGCTCGCGATTCAAAACGCGCGCCGCGGACTTGCCAAGCCGTCGAGTCACGGAAGCTACCTTGCGATGGATATCGAGCCGGCCGAGCCTGGTGCGCCGATCAGCGCGCGGGCCGGGCGCGCGGAGAGCGGTGAAATCGGCGGTATCCTCCTGGAATTCGAGCGCGAATGGTTTGCGGCGGTCGCGCGCCGCGAGGAATACGACCCCGGCGCATTCGAGCGGCTGGTCGGCAAGGCAGAAGCCGCGGGAAAACCGCTCGGCGAATTTCTGCTCGCGATTGCCGAGCGCGTATCGTTCGACATCGACGGCTATCGGCGCGAGCTTCGCGGTATTCTCGGCTACACGTCGCCGGGCTACATCTTTCATCCTGTGCCGCTGGCCGACGGCCGAGTCGCCATCGTCGCGGTCGGGTCGGGCTATCATTCGAGCGGCGACCCGGCGGTCGTATCGCGACGGCGGGAGTGCGGGATGGACCGCCTGCTCGGGCTTGAAGAGGCGCTTGCGCTGAGCAAGCCCAGTCTTGCGATCGATCGCGATGGGCAAGTCGGGTACTTCGCCGAGTGCGTTCTCGGCGGCATCCACGGGATGAGCGTAGGCGATTTGCTCGCGGGTGTCGGCGCGGGCGGTGAGAGGATGGAAAGCGTCGCGCGGCTGCTCAGGTTCGAGGCCGAGGGCGAGCGCGAGCGTTTTCTCAGAGCCACTTCGCTTGACCGCCGACGCTACGAGGAACGCTTCGACGGCACGCCCGATCCCTCGATTGCAGAGATTCTTGCGAACAATCTTTAACCGGGAATTGATTCAGGCGTGAAGTCCGAGTTTTCAATCCACGTCGCCAAGGAGAACCTCAAGTTCTCGGCCGCGCACTTTATCGCGTACAAGGGCTTTCGCGAGCCGCTCCACGGCCATAACTACCAGGTCGGTGTCCGGGTTGAAGGTTCTCTCGCCCATACCGGGTATGTGGTCGATTTCGGGCTCATCAAGAAGCTGACCAAGGAGATCGTTGACCGGATCGACGAGCATACGATCGTCCCCGAGCGAAGCGATTGCCTGAGGATCGACCGGTCCGTGCCGGGCCAGGTGCGGGTTCGCTACGAGAACGATGAATTCGTATTTCCGGCGGGCGACGTCGCGATGCTGCCGATCGTGCATAGTTCGGCCGAGGAACTCGCCCGCTACATCTGGGAGGAACTGGTCGCTGCGCTGCGAAGCCGCGGCGCCTTGGACGAAGTGGCGGCGGTCGAAGTATCAGTCGCCGAGGGACCGGGCCAAGCCGCTATCTTTCAGAGAGAAATCGTCCGGGACTAGATCAGCGGGGGCCGGCCCCGGGGCGCTCCACGATGCCGCGGGCTAGAGGCAGCACGCGGAATGCAACGATTGCGAGCCGAAGCGAAGGATTCTTCTGGATTTCCGTCGTTAGCACGGCGATTTGGCGCTTTTTTAGGATTAAAAGCGCGATTTAGTTTTGCCTAAAGCGTGTATTTTTGGTCACCGATGGTCAAAATTTGTCACCCGGTTGTTAGAAAGGCGCAAATCGTGACAAAATCGTTGCGGTTTCGGGCATTCGGTTGCGAAGCTGGGGGGTTGATCCGCATCGAGTGGCTTCAGAAGCGAAAATCGCGGAAACGGATTTTTCCTTCACCGTCGATCGCGCCCTGATCGGGCAGCATCCGGCGATAGTCAAGCTGCGCCAGCTTATCGATCGAGTCGCGCAGACGGACGCCACGGTCCTCATCACCGGCGAAAGCGGCACTGGCAAGGAGGTCGTCGCCCATTCGATTCACGCGCTGTCACCCAGGCGCAACCGCTCGTTTGTGCCGGTCAACTGCGCGGCCATCCCCCACGACCTGCTCGAGTCCGAGATGTTCGGCCATGAGCGCGGCGCGTTCACCGGGGCTTCGGGTAACCGCCAGGGACTGTTCAGCATGGCGAACGGCGGCACGATTTTCCTCGACGAAATCGGCGAGATGCCGCTTGCGCTGCAGGCCAAGCTTTTGCGCGTTCTGGAAGACGGCGTGATCCGGCCGGTGGGCTCGGACCGCGGCTACCAGGTCAACGCGCGGGTAATCGCGGCGAGCAATAACGACCTCGCGGCCGCAGTGAAGAAGAGCACTTTTCGCGAGGATCTCTTCTATCGGCTCCAGGTGGTGCCGATTATCCTGCCCGCGTTGCGCGAGCGGCGCTCGGACATCCCGTTGCTCGTTGAGCACTTTCTCGAACGCATCCGCGCGCGCTCGGGCCGGGCGCTCACGGTCTCGCGCGATGCGATGGTGCATCTGTGGTCTTACGACTGGCCCGGCAACGTGCGCGAGCTCGAAAACATGGTCGAGAGGCTCGTGATCATGTGCGAGGGCGATACGATTGACACCTCGGTGCTGCCGCCCAACCTGGTGTCGGGCGGCAGAATGGCCGAGACGCAGGTGCCGGACAAAATTCCCGAAGGCGGGCTCAATCTCAACACTCTGGTGCGCGAGCTCGAAGGCCGCCTTATCAACGAGGCGCTCAAGCAGACCGGCGGCAACAAGCAGGCCGCCGCGGCCCTGCTCGGTTTGAAACGCACCACGTTTGCAGCCAAGCTCAGGAGGTGCGGAGTGATCGCACCCTCGGTCGACGGACGCAGGGATGGATGAGGAGCCGTTTGGGCGGGTATGGCCAAGCCGAACAGATCCGCGCAGATAATGGTCGTTGACGACGACCCGGACACCGTTACCATCCTGTCGCGTTACCTCGCGCGGGAGGGATTCGTGCCGGTCGAAGCCGGTTCCGGCCAGGATTGCCTGAAGACGCTGCAGGCAAGCCGCGTGGACCTGATCCTGCTCGACCTGATGATGCCGGAGATGGACGGTTTCCAGGTGGTGCGCGCGCTCAAGAACAATCCCGATACCGCCGAAATTCCGGTTATCATGATTACCGCGCGCGACGATATCGACGCCCGCGCCGAGGGGATGAGACTCGGCGTGAGCGAATTCCTGGCAAAGCCCGTGCTTCGAAAGCAGCTCGTAAACCGTATCCACGCCCAGCTCGAAGGACTCGCGACCGCTCGCGCCACCGAGGACGCGCTCGGCCGTTTCACACCTGAAACTCTCAAGAAATAGCGGCTTGTACCGCGCCGGCGATGGCGGCTCGCGTAATCCCATCGGCGTCGGTGTCAACCGGGCGCAGTCCCCGCGCGGCATTGCGATCCGGGTTTGCGTTCGATTAGAGATATTAACGCGAACGGGCCTTGGAGCGAGGGAAGATGTGTGACAGGGAGGAACGCGTGATGAACGACGAGAGCGCGAAACCCGAATCCAGACCGATTGCCGCTCTGACTTACCTGCTGGGCTTTGTGACTGGAATACTGCTGCTCTACATAGAACCCTACAATCAGGACGAGTTCGTCAGGTTTCACGCGCGCCAGTCGATCGGATTTTCCGTCGTCTGGATAGCGATCCTCGTCGTATTCGGCGTGTTCATTTCGGTGCTGCCGCACGCGCTCGGCGCCGTGCTCGCCATCGTGGAGGGCCTGATAAACCTTGGCTTGGCGATCTTCTGGCTGTTCCTGATGTACAAGGCCTATATGGGCGAGCGCTACCGGATTCCCGAGCTTGCCGATGTCGTCGACAACGTGTCGCGCAGCTTCGGCGCGTAGTCCTGAGCGCGTTCGCGCTGGCTATTTGTAGGACGCCGATGCGCCTGCTTCGGAAGCGGTGGCCTCTGGGGGCTCGGCCGATTCGGCGGCTTCGGGCGGGCGCTGGATATTGGGAGTGACCTGGCCGACGAGCTTGAGCGAAGGCTCGCGGCTTATCGCGTCGAGCAGGCGGCGCGTGACCGCGTCGGCGGTCTGGATGGCGTTTCGGGTCTCAACCGGATAGCGAATTGTCACCTGAAGCCCCTGCTGGTTGAGTTGCAGGCGGCTTTGCGGACGCGGCATCTCGACGTCCATGTTCAGATGCTTTTCCATGTCGCGATACTGCCGCTGGATCGCCTCGCGGTAGCGCGCGAACACCTCCTCGACGGCGTCGAGCAGGCGTTTTTCGGCCAGCCGGTAATCGCAATCGGGCGAGAGCGTCAGGCTTACCTCTTTAAAGATGAAGTTCGAGCCAGGTGCCTGCTTGAAGAAATTTCCGTTCGGCTGAAAGACGATCGCGTTGGAAAACACCGCGACGCGGCCGGTCGGCTCATGGTCGTTGCCCGTGCCGCCCAGCTCCATCAGGCTCAGCTTGACGAGCCCGATATCGATTACGTCACCGGTCACGCCGGTTATCTGGACCCGATCGCCGGCCTTGATTCCGAATTTTCCGATCAGGAAAAAATACCCCGCCACCGACAGGATCACGTTCTGCAGGGCAAGCGCGATTCCCGCCGCCGCGAAGCCCATCACGGTGGCCACCGCTCCGAGCTCGCTCGCGAAGTTGAACAGCAGAATCAACACTACCGCGATCGCTATGACCGCGCGGCGCGCCTGCAGGAATTGATGGCGGCGGCGAACGTCCTGCACGTAGCGGAAGGTGACGCGGCGCCATATGGCGGCGCCCGCAAATACCAGGGCAAGCACCACGGCGAGGATGATCAGCCGGATGATCAGGCTTTGAAACCGGCGCTCCGACTCGCGCTCGGTTTGCGCCTTCCATCGCTTCAGGTTTGATACATAAACGTTGAGCGCCACGACCTGCTTGGCAATCGGCAGGGTGGCGGCGGAAACCAGCTTGTGGCGCTCGATCAGCGCCTGAAATTCGAGCTGCTGGCCACGCAGATGGGTCAGGTCAGTCGCGCTCGATTGCGCGGCCAGTTCGTCGCCGACGCGCCGCATCCGGATGAGATCCTTGATTAGCGGATCTTGCATGCTCTTGGCCGCGTCGGCGAGCGACTGGGTCATTTGAATCGTGCTGTCGAGCATGGCGAGCTTGCGCCCGAGCGCGAACAGGCTCTGCGAGAGTCCGATTATGCCGGTCGGCTCGGCGATATGCCGGAGCTTGAGCGCTATCGCGGGCGGTATGTTGCCGGAGTTCTTCGCGGCAGTGGCCGCAGCCTGCGAGAACGCGACCGAGCGCTCCAGTTCGTCGATTTGTGCGGAAAGATCTCCGGGCTTACTCCGCATCCCGAGGCTGTTCGCCCTCTCGAAGGTGAGCATGCTGTTGATGGCGTCGGCGCGGGCCTTTTCAAGGTCGATCTCGCTCTGAACCGCGCTGATGGCGGAAGCAATATCAGCGCGTTTTTTTCCGCGCGCGGAAGCGAGTTCCCGCTGCAGAGCCTTGAGCTTTTGAGCGGCGGCCTTTGCTTCCTGCTCGGCCTCATTTTCTCTTGCTTCAAGACTCGCCAGTCCCGTGATCCCGGGAGAAGCCGCAGCCGCCTGGGCTTTTGCGCTCGGCGGCGGTGCTTCGGGAGCCGACAGCTTCGAGAGCAATGTCGCCTCGGCATGTGCATACTCGAATGCCAGGTCGAGAATCTCGCGCGCCATCCGCCGATCTTCGGCAAAGATGAGCACTTCCGAAGGCTCGTCAACGAGGTGCTCCTCAACTCCGAGATGCCGGTACCAGGCGATGGCCTGGCTCAGATAGGAAATCACGGCTTGCCCGCGCGGAAAGTTGTCGAGCGCGGAGGGCTCGGTTTGCCGAGCGGTCTTCGCCGGTGCGGATTTGCCCGACGCCGCCGGGTTCGCCGCAGCGGTCGTTGTTCCGCGTTTTGGGGTCTTTTGTCGAGGCGCGGGCGACGCGCCCGAAAGAATCGCTATCGCGGCGATGCAAAGAATGAAAGCGCCGAGTTCGCGGAGCGCTTCACCCAGCGCCGCGCATGCTCTCTTCGCAAGCTTTTTCCGATAGTTTTCCAATTCAGAACGAGACCGGCTCGCCGCCTGGAGATCCCCCTGCCCTGATACCACGGGCAAAAGCCGGGGCGCCAGAAAAAGGTTAGCATCGGAAAGCTAGCCATACGAACATCACGAAACAAACCAAGCCGAGCGCCGACGCGGCCGCTTTACGGCGGAAGTGGACTATTTCAGGCGAGGTCGAATTCCAGGCTTTCCACGCGCACGCCCGAGGGCTCGAAGCGGACCACGATCCGGCATCCCGAGGTCTTGAGCGAGAGCGCGTAGCAGCCTGAGTTTCGCGGCGAAGCCGAAGCTTCTTCGAGCGTCCGCCCAGCGAGGCTCTTGAGGGCGGTATTAAGCGCGGCTATCGAATCGGCGATCCGGCGTCCGGGCGGGGTTTGATTGAACAACGTCGTTAGCGAGGCTTCGGCGCCGGGGCCGAACAGTTTCCTTATCCGTCCGCTCGAAAGTGCGACCTCGATAATCGCGCCGAGGCGTTCGGTGAATTCCGGCGCTACCTCCATCCGCTCCACCGCCTCGCGAAGCTCCGCGTAAAGGGCGCGCGCCTGCGGGTCGCGGGCCGCCTCATGGAACGCCTCGATTTGCGGCAGCAGGACCGCGCGCTGGAGCGTGTCGAGACTGAGCGCGCGCTCCGTCCGCCGGTCCGCTGTATGAGTGCGAGCGCTCATCCCGGGCCGCGATCCGCGCCGTCGGCCGCGTCCGTGCCGTGACCGCCGAGCAGCGCCGCGAGCTCATGCTCGAAGCCGCCGGTTTCGATCGCGCAATGCATCCCGCACTCCTTGGGCGCGCCCGTCTCCCACCACCATCGGCCCGACCGCGGATCGGCGCCTTCGGCGACCGGACGCGTGCACGGGGCGCATCCTATAGACTTGTAGCCCTTGTCGTAGAGCGCGTTGTACGGAACCTGGTTGGCGCGGATATAGTCCCACACCTCCTCTTCGGTCCAGTCGGCGAGCGGCGCAAGCTTGACGATACCGCCGTGGTCGTGATCGATTTCCACCTTGCGGATATTGGAGCGCGTGGCCCATTGATCGCGGCGAAGACCCGTCACCCACCCGCTGTAATTCATGAGCGCACGGCGAAGCGGCAGCACCTTGCGCACCTGGCAGCACAAAAGACGCAGGTTCACGTCACGGTAAAAGAGATTCGGGCCGTGCCGCGTCACCATCTGCCGCACCACGCCGGCGTCAGCGCCGAAGACTTCGATCCTGACGCCGTAGCGCTCGCGGATACGGTCGATAAGGTCGTAGGTCTCCTGCGGCTGGCGGCCGGTATCGATCGTGAAGATGCGCACGTTCGGATCGATTCTGACCGCCATATCGATAAGCACGCAGCCCTCGGCCTGGAAGCTTGAGCAAATGCCCAGTTCGGCGCCGAAGCGCTCGACCGCCCAGGCGAGAACTTCCCGCGGCTCGCGGTCGTCGAGTTCGACGGCGGCCTCGCCCGCTTCGAGTTCGTCCATCGTGTGAAGTAGCCGGGGGATGTGGTTTTCCTGGTGCACCGATACTTCTCCTGTTCTCCGCGTCCGGGCCCCTCTCAAATTCCTACGCGGCGGGCGCGGATGCCGCCTGCTCGGGGCCGTGTGCAATCGCAATCAATTCTTCGTCCGGAAGCCTCGCGCAGAACCGAGTGAACGACTCGGCGGCCGCGCGCCGCTCAAGGTAAGCGCCAACCAGGCGCTCGACGCAGTCCTCGACCGTCGCGGATGGCACCCTGCGCAGGAGCGGTTTTCCGATCGCCGCGTCGCGGCCGAGTCCGCCGCGCAGGATGATGTCGAAGGCTTCGAGCGGCTCGCCGTTCGGCCCGCGTCCTGTGGTGCCCTGAAGCCCGATATCACCGGTCCAATGCTGCGCGCATGCGTGCGGGCATCCGTCGAGATTGAGCTTGAGCGACGCGACCTCGCTGCCGAAACGCGCGATGAGCCGCTCGATTATCGCGGCGAGCTTGGTCTTGGTCGGCGTGACCGCGTAATTGCAATGCGGGTCGCCGATACATCCGATTGCCGATGCGTAAAGGCCGTTCACGTCGAGCGGAAAGCCGATCTCTCCGATTTGCGCGATAATCTCGTCGAGCCGCTCGCGGGGAATTCCGGTGACGATAAAATTCTGCCGGCGCGTCAGCCTGAGATCGCCTCCGAACGACGATACGACGCGCGCGACCGCCCGCATCTGGCGCCCGCTCATCAGGCCGAGATAAACCGGAAATCCCACGTGGAAGCGACCTGCGGTCTTCTCTTCGTGAATTCCCATGTGGTCGCTTTCCGATTCGGGCAGCGGCATCTCGTCGAGGCTTTCCATCGCGTAGCCGAGCCGCTCCTCGACCAGCTTGCGAAAGCCGTCCACGCCGTAATCGTCGATCATGAACTTGAGCCGCGCCTTGACGCGGGAGATCCGGTACTCGGTGGTAAGGCGCCACGCGTCGAGGATCGCGCGCAGGACCGCGAGCGCGTTCTCGCGCGGGACGAAGACGCCAAGATGGCGCGACAGGCGCGGGGTCGAAGACAATCCCCCGCCGACGCGGACCGCGAAGCCCTCGCGGCCGTCCTTGCGAATTCCGACCAGCGCAACGCAGTTGATCTCGGGCGCGTTGCACTGGTAGCCGCACGCCGCAATCGTGATTTTATGCTTGCGCGGCAGGTCCGAGTATTCGCGATTTCCGTAGAAGAAACTCGCAGCCTCGCGGACCACGCCGGTTACGTCGAAAACCTCGTCGCGAGCGACGCCCGCCACGGGGCATCCAGTGATATTGCGCACCACGTCGCCGCATCCGCCCATCGTGGTCAGCCCCACCGAGTTCAGGCGTTCGAGAATCGCGGGGAAGCGGTCGAGCGTGATGTAGTGGAGTTGGATGTTCTGCCGGGTGGTCAGTTCGCCCTGGTCGCGCCCGTAGCGCTCCGAGATTTCACCAATCGCGGCGAGACCCGCAGGGCTCAGGATGCCGCTCGGGATTTTCACGCGCATCATGAAGGTCCCGACCTTGGGCTTGTCGTGGTACATCCCGAACCACTGCAGGCGGACGATGTCCTCTTCGGGAAGTCTTTCGTAGGACGTTTCGACCAGCCGCTCCCATTGGCCGCCAAGTTCCATCGGGAACAACTCGCGCTTGAGCCGCTCGACGGAATTGCGCTTGAGCACAAGGTCCCAGGAAGGCGGTTCGCGTTTGGGCATCGCTATGAAAACTCCGGCTGCTCGATACGGTCGCTTGGGGGCGACGGGCAAAAAGATAACTTTAGTGCTCATCTTAGTCAACTAATTAGATGACTCATTGAGTCACCTATTTCATGTATCCCCGGATCGTGATAAAATTCGCGAGGGAATCACATGAAATTCGGTATCGGCGTCGATTACTCGCTTAAGGCTCTGCTCATGCTTGCGGAGCGCTATCCGTCGTCCGCTCCGCTTCGCGTGGAGGAAATAGCGGCTGCGCAGGCGATTCCCGAGAATTACCTGCGCCGGCTGCTTATCGAGCTCAAGCGCGGCGGGCTGGTTGCGAGCCAGAAAGGTCCCAGCGGCGGGTACATGCTCGCGCGCCATCCCGCGCGCATCTCGATGGCTGACGTGGTGGAGATAATCGAGGGCGGTTACGTTCCGGTGGACTGCCTGGAGGAGAACGGCAGCGCGACCTGTCCGCGTGAGCAGCCGTGCCCGATGCGCGACGTATGGCGCGAGGTGCGCGACTCGGTGAATGCGGTCCTCAGCCGGGCCACGCTGCAATCGCTTTCCGAACGCCGCCGTGGCGCGCTGATGTTCAGTATCTGAAGGCGCGCGCCGGACGCTCCACATTCGCCCGAAAAAAGCTCACGCAGGCTGGCCGCCGCAGGGCAAAGCTTCTAAGATTCCGAGCCTCGCACACGATGCGAAGATGTCCTGCCGAGACCCGGATCAAACGTCCGGGTAAGGAGCGATAATGGCGACGTACAAAGGCGAATGTTTTTGCGGGGCCGTTCGTTTGGAAGCTTCCGGCGAGCCGGAAGCGATGGGATATTGCCATTGCCGATCATGCAGATCGTGGTCGGGCGGTCCGGTCAATGCTTTCACGCTGTGGAAACCCGGCGCGGTGCGCGTCACCGCCGGCGCCGAGAACATTGCGACGTTCCAGAAGACCGAGCTCAGCCAGCGGCAGTATTGCAGGAAATGCGGCGGGCATCTGATGACCAACCATCCGCCGCTGGGATTGGTTGACGTATTTGCGGCGACGCTGCCGACGTTGAAGTTCGTCCCGGCCGTCCATGTAAACTACGCCGAGACGGTTTTGCGGATCCGTGACGGTTTGCCCAAGCTGAAGGACTTTCCCAAGGAGTTTGGCGGCTCGGGCGAGACCCTGCCGGAGTAAAAACCGCGCGAGCCGAATTGACAAAAGAGGGCGCTGGCAGCATTCCCGGCGCCCTCTTTTCAGGTTTTCGAATCTACTTCAGGTTCTGATTGGCGAATTCCCAGTTGACCAGGTTCCAGAACGCCTCGACGTACTTGGGCCGCGCGTTGCGATAGTCGATGTAATAGGCGTGCTCCCAGACGTCGCACGTGATGATCGCGTGCTTGCCGTGGGCGAGCGGGGTGTCGGCGTCATGGGTCGATTCGACCGCGAGCGAGCCATCCGCACCCTGGACCAGCCAGGCCCATCCGCTGCCGAAATGTCCGGTCGCCTCCTGCGTGAACTTCTGCTTGAAGGCGTCAAAGCCGCCGAAAGACTTTTTGATCGCGTCGGCGATTTTGCCCTTCGGCTCACCGCCCGCCTTCGGCGCAAGCGATTTCCAGTAGAAGCTATGGTTCCAATGCTGCGCGGCCTGGTTGAATACCGCACCCTTGGCCGACTTGACGATATCGTCGAGCGACTTGCCCTCGTCGGCGGTTCCTTTGATTAGCTCGTTGAGCTTGTTCACATAGGCGGCATGATGCTTACCGTGGTGGTATTCCAGCGTCTCCGCTGAAAGGTAGGGCGCGAGCGCGTCCATCGCGTAGGGGAGCTTGGGAAGTTCGAAAGCCATGGCACACACCTTCCTTTCCCGTAAAGGGCGAGAGCCCCGAGAAAGTTTAATGGTTTAGTGTTGTAAGAACTGATGAGCGGCCGTTCGACAGCGACCGACCGCCTGCACGGGTTCATGGTAGTGCTCATGCTGGTCTCCCGCAAGGGAGAAATTGGGCGGGCCCAGCGAGCGCTCCACGCCCCTGTCCCGGTGCGATTCGATGCGGCGGTGCAGTGCGCTAGAGTTCGCGCCGGCCGCTCAGCGCGCTCGCAAGGGTTGCAGCGTCGCTGTATTCGAGATCGCCACCGGCCGGAAGCCCGCGCGCCAGCCGCGTAGCCTTGACGCCGGCGGGTTTGAGCGCGCTTGCGATATAGAGCGCGGTTGCCTCGCCCTCGACCGTGGCGTTGGTCGCGATTATCACCTCGCGTACGCCGTGCGGCCCGCTCACCCGCGCGAGCAACTCCTTTATCTTGATATCGTCGGGGCCGATTCCGTCGAGCGGCGCGAGCGCTCCGTGGAGCACATGGTAAACGCCGTTGAAGCTTCGCGCCCGCTCGATCGCCATCAGATCGGCCGGGCCTTCGACCACGCAGATCGAGTCGTGCTCGCGCGCTTCGTCGCTGCAGATATGGCATCGCGGGCTGTCCGACAGCCCGAAGCATTCCGAGCACAACCCGACCCGCTCCTTCATTTCGAGCAGGGCTTCGGCGAGCGCGATAACTTCCTCGCGCGGGCGATTGAGCAGGTTGAAGGCAAGGCGCGAGGCGGTCTTCTCGCCGATTCCGGGAAGGCGCGAAAGCTCCTTGACGAGCCGCGTCATCGCGGGCGGCAATCCTTCCTGATGCCTGGGTTTTTCAGCCATAGGCGCGTAAGCGTCTGCCTGCTCAGTCGCCGAAGCCGGGGAGCTTGAGGCCCGCCAGCGGGCCGAGCCTGCCGAGTTGCTCGGCAACCAGGCTCTGCGCGCGGGCGAGCGCGTCGTTCACCGCGACGACGATCAGGTCTTCGAGCATCGCCTTGTCGTTCGCGCCGATCAGCATCGGGTCGATCTCGATCTTCCGAATCCTCATCGAGCCGTCCGCCGTCACTCGCACCATCCCGCCGCCCGATTGCGCCTCGACGGTCTTCGACGCGGCCTCCTCCTGCATCTGCTTGAACTGCTCCTGCAGGGCTTGGGCCTGCTTAAGAAGCGCCGAGAGGTCTATGTCTGCCACGGGTATTACTCCAAAAACGCTGCGTTCCGGCCTGGCTAGTTCTTCGACTCGTCGGCCGGCTCGCTGATTCGCACATCGACCAGCCGCGCTTCCAGGATATCGAAAATCGGCCTCATCTCCGGGTCCTGCAGCACCGCCTGACGCTCTTCCGGAGTCGCGCTCCTCACCTTCGACGGTCCCGCGGGTTTCGCCGATCCGTTCGCGACGTTTTTGGCCGCCTCGGCCATCATCGCGCCAGAATTCCCGGTCGCGACCTCGGCTTCGTCCTCTGGAGCCGGCGCGGGCGCGCGATAAGCCTCGGGCTTTGAGCCGTTGGCGCGGACCTGGGGAAATTCGCTTCGCGATTCGGCCAGAGCGCGCGTCCTCGACGGTGATGGCGCGGGAGCGGATGGCGGCGCGGCGGGCACCGATGACGGCGTGGTAGGTGCGTCAGCGCCGGTCACCAGTTCGACCTTGAGCGGACGTCCGTAAAACTCCGAGGCAAGCTCGGCGATCGTCGCGCGGTTGTCGGTCAAGTAGCGGACATAAATGTCGTTGCGCGCCGTCACGGTGAGCGTGTCGCCCGCGAGCGAAAGCGCCGCACCTTGTTCCATGAAGCCCGCAAGCGCCGCACGGCGCGATCGTATATGTGCGCGCAAGTCGGGAAGGTCGGGGTCTGCCGGAGTGGAAGCCGCCGGGACGCGCGCCGGAGGCTCGGTTCGCGCTTGTGCGCGTGACGGTGCCTGTGCGTAGGGCTGCTGCGATGCGGCCGGACGGGTCGGAGCCTGCGCGTTGACTTCGCCTTCGACCTTCATCCGGCGCGCCCGTACCCCTTCCGAGCCTGAAGAAGTGCCGCCCGAAGAAGCAGGCGGCGCGCCGGAACTGCCGCCGCCGTTCGCGCGAATCAACCGCATCAGTTCGTCCGCGTCCATCACCGGCGCAAGCGTCGCCATCCTGACGACAGCCATCTCGAGCAGCAGGTCGGGGTATGGCGAACGCAGTATCTGCTCGTGCGCGTCAGCCATCAGGTGGAAAAGCCGCATCAGGTCGCGATTGCTCGCGGTTTCGGCAAGACGGCGCAGATGGGCCGCCTCGTGGTCGGGCAGATCGGAGAGCGGATTCAGCGCCCCGGAATCGGGAAGCTTGGCGACCGCGAGATTGCGCAGCGCTTCGAGGATGTCGCGCCCGAGCGATTCGAGATTCGCGCCGCGCGAGTAGAGCTCGCGCACCTGGGTAAGAGCGCGCGACGCGTCCTTGTTGAGGATCGCCTCCAGGACCGAGTAAACGACCGAGCGGCTCGCCACGCCGAGGCTCGCGGCGACCTCGGCCTCGGTGATCTTGCCTTCCGAGGCCGACGCGACCGCCGTCTCCAGCATCCGCTCCGCGTCGCGCATGCTCCCGCCCGACTCCCGCGCGAGCATCATCAGGGCCGATTCCTCGGCCTCGGCGCCTTCGCGCGCCGCGAGGTCCTTGAGCCGCGCGAAGATCGTTGCGAGCGGAATTCGGCGGAAGTCGTAACGCTGGAGCCGCGACAGGATCGTCTCGGGCATCTTCTGCGGCTCGGTCGTGGCGAGGATGAACTTGACGTGCGGCGGCGGTTCTTCGAGCGTCTTGAGCAGCGCGTTGAAGGCCTGGTCGGTGAGCTGATGGGCCTCGTCGATAATGTAAATCTTGAAGCGATCGCGCGCCGGGCGGTAGCTCAGGTTCTCGATAATCGCGCGCGCGTCGTCGATTTTGCGATAGGTTGCGCCATCGATCTCGGATACGTCGAGTGCGCGGCCCGCGCGTATTTCAACGCACGCGGGACACTCGCCGCATGGCTCGGGCGTCGGTCCCTTCTCGCAATTGAGGCATCGCGCAAGAATTCGCGCCGCGGTGGTCTTGCCCACGCCGCGGATACCGGTGAACAGGAACGCATGCGCGATACGGCCGCGCCTTAACGCTTCGCTGAGGGTGCGGGTTACGTGCTCCTGGCCAACCAGCTCGCTGAAGCGCTCGGGACGCCATTTGCGGGCAAGCACCAGGTGAGACGACGAGGACGTTTCGATCTCGGCCATCAGCGGAACACTATGAAAGGGAGCTGCCCGCCGAGCGATAGCCAGGCGCCCCTGCGGCACAGGGGTTTAGCCGGTACCGTTGCTTCCTTCCGGACCTGGCGGGGTTCGCGACCTCCCCTTGCGCAGGACCCGGCTATCGGCGACGGGCAGCCCCAAAGCAATATCAAAATCGTCCAATTGGAACGACGGCCTATTAGATTACCACACTCTTGGCGTTGCAACCGCCCCCTTGAATCGACTCTCCGCAAACGTCCGAACCAGGGCCCGAATCCTCAATTCTTCCCGCCGCTGTGGGCGGCGGCGAGCAGATCCGAAAATGCGGCGCGAAACGCCTCGTCCGTGGGCGCAGGCGCGGCGAAGTCAAGGCGCGCAAAATCGCCATCGCTCGCACGGCGCAGGTCGATTCCGTCAGGGTCGACACCCGTCGCCTGCCATCCCTCACCGCCGCGCCCGGCGAGACGATTTGCGCACAGGTCAAGTTCAGCGCGCCGCTCGCGGTTAATCCATTCCACGAGCGCCGCCTCGGCCCCGGCGAATCCCTGCGCGATGTCGGCCGTCAGCAGGTCCCGAGCTTCGAGCCAGGCGATTTTGCCGAAGCCACCGACATAATGCGCCCGCTCGAGCGCCATCCGGTAAAACCGGAAATCGCCAAAATCGGCGTAGAGCGCGCTTTGCGGCTGGCGCGCCAAGTAGCGCCGGCGATGGCGCGGCTCGCTGGTCGGCTCGATGCGCCCAATCAGCGTAAGGCGCGGCGAATCGAGCGGATCGCGCCCGCTCTCAGCCGCGGAGACGAGTATCGAGCCGCGCGGCTCGGCTTTGAGATTGCGCGTGGCCTGCGCCAGATCGGACAAGAGCAGAAGCGGACTGCCGTCCAAGTCCGCGGCGAGAACGACGAGAGATGCGTAAGGCGCTCCTGAAAGGAGCGTTGCGAGCGCGGCCAGCTCTGAGCGGCGTACGAGCAATCGCGCGGTGCGCGCCGTCGCTCGCCTGTTCGACTCGGGAGAAGATGCGCCCATTGATTAAGCCTTGGCGGATAGCGCGCACTTTTGCGTGCTGGTATCAAGAATAGACGATGGAATCGCGGGGCGACAAACTTGCGGTGGCGCTCGTGCAGATGAAGTGCGAGCCCGAGCCGGCGCGCAATCTTGAGTGCGCGATTTCGCGAATCGCCGAGGCTGCCGTGCGCGGCGCCGGCATCGTATGCCTGCCCGAACTCTTTTTGTCCCATTACCCCTGTCAGACCGAGGACACCCGTTTCTTCGACCTTGCCGAGCCGATTCCCGGACCGACGACTGAGGCGCTCGCCCGGGTCGCGGCCGAAAAGAAAGTCGTCGTCGTGTCCTCGATTTTCGAAAAACGCGCCGAGGGCGTCTATCACAACACTGCCGTGGTGCTCGACGCGGACGGGAAGATCGCGGGCCGGTATCGCAAGATGCATATTCCAGACGACCCGCGCTACTACGAGAAATTTTATTTCACGCCCGGCGATCTCGATTTCGTCGCCCATCCGACCGCTCACGGGCGGCTCGGAGTGCTGGTCTGCTGGGATCAATGGTTTCCCGAGGCGGCGCGGCTTACCGCGATGGCGGGCGCAAAGATACTGTTCTATCCGACCGCGATTGGATGGCATCGCGAGGAGCTGCCCGAAGTTCGCCGCGAGCAGGCCGATGCGTGGGAGACGATCCAGCGCGCCCATGCGATCGCAAACGGCGTCTTCGTCGCGGTCGTCAACCGGGTTGGCGTCGAGGGCGGACTCGAGTTCTGGGGCCGCTCGTTCGTTGCCGATCCGTTTGGGAAGATTATCGCCAAAGCCGGATCGAGCGAGGAACTGCTTCTGGCCGAGTGCGACCTCGGCAAGATCGAGGAGACGCGCCGCAACTGGCCGTTCCTGCGCGACCGCCGTATCGACGCCTACAAGGATCTTCTGCTTCGCTATCGTTCGTAAGGCCGTGTCACCGATTCCGAAAGCGCATCGAGAGCTGCTCGGCTCGTACCGGATGCCCGCCGAATGGGAGCGGCATCTTGCCACCTACCTGGTATGGCCGCACAACCCCGACACGTGGCCCGGCAGGCTCGCCGCGATTCCGCCGGTGTTCGCCCGGATGGCGGCGGCGTTTGCGCGCTCGGAGGCGGTGCGAATTCTCGTCAATGACGAGTCCGCGGTCGAGCAGGTTCGCGCGATGGTGCGCGATCGAATCAATGATCCCGCCGCGATGGCGCGCGTGGAAATTATCGTGGTTCCGACCAACGACTCGTGGATACGAGATCACGGGCCGATCTTTGTCAATCGCATCGTCCCCGGCGACGGACCCGCGCAGATTGCGCTTGATTGGCGCTTCAACTCGTGGGGCGAAAAATACGGAGCCTACGACCTCGACGACGCGGTGCCGACTCGCCTCGGCGAGCGCTACGGCTTCACGGTTATCGAGCCGGGAATCGTCCTTGAAGGCGGTTCGATCGACGTAAACGGCGCGGGCGCGATGCTCACCACGGAATCGTGCCTGCTCAATCCGAATCGAAATCCCGCGCTAAGCCGCGCCGAAATCGAGGAATATCTGCGCGTCTATCTCGGGGTTGAAGAGATCTTCTGGCTCGGCGACGGGATCGCGGGTGACGACACCGACGGCCACGTTGACGATGTCGCGCGCTTCGTCGCCGAGGATACGATCGTCACCGTGGTTGAAGAAGATCCGCTCGACCGCAATTACAAGCCGCTGCGCGAGAACCTGAAACGGCTGCGCGCGATGCGCGATCGCCGCGGGCGCGCGTTCAAGATCGAGACGCTGCCGATGCCGCGCGCGGTCGAGTCCAGCGAGGACGGACGGCTCCCGGCTTCCTACGCGAATTTCTATCTCACCAACGGCGCCGTTGTGATGCCGACCTTCGATTGTCCGGCCGACGAAGTTGCCCGCGCGACGCTTGCGCGCCTTTTTCCCGGGCGCGAGGTAATCGGGATTCACGCGATCGATTTGGTCCTCGGTCTTGGCGCGATCCATTGCCTCACCCAGCAGCATCCCGCGCCTGCCGCCGCGCGCTGAGCCTGGCGTGTCTTCGCGAGAATTCCGCTTTCGCGCGGGTCTCGGCCTTCGCTAATCTCTGAGCAGCGTGAGCCGATCCGCTGCGCGGATCGGCGCGCGCACAGGGACGAAGGCGCGATGGGACGGACGCTGTTCGACAAAATCTGGCACGAGCACGTCGTCGCCGACCTCGGCAACGGCGTCGCGCTGATGCACGTCGATCTCCATCTGATGCACGATCTCGGCGGCGGACCGGGGCTGAGAACGCTTGCGGAAAAAGGCTATCGCGTTCGAAATCCGGAACTGACTTTCGCAACCGCCGACCACGCCGTATCGAGCGCGCCCGGCCGAACCGAGGACACCAATCCCGTCGGCGGGCGGCTGCTTCGGATGCTGCGCGAGGCGAGCGCGTCGAATGGAATCAGGATGTTCGACCTCGGCAGCGACGGCCAGGGAATCGTCCACGTGATCGGACCTGAGATGGGATTAAGCCTTCCCGGAATGACGATCGTATGCGGCGACAGCCATACCTGCACCCACGGCGGCGTCGGCGCGCTCGCATTCGGAATCGGCTCGACGGAACTGGTCCATGTGCTCGCGACTCAGACACTCGTCCAGCGAAAGCCCAGGCGGATGCGTGTCACGATGGACGGCACGCCGCACGCGGGAGTGACGCCCAAGGATTTGATCCTGCATCTGATTGGACTGGCCGGCGCGGCGGCGGGAAGCGGCTTCGCCGTGGAATACGCGGGTCCGGCGATTCGCGCGCTTGGCGTCGAAGGCAGGCTTACGATCTGCAACCTCTCGATCGAACTTGGCGCGAAGATTGGGATGGTCGCGCCGGACGATGCGACGTTCGAGTATCTTGCGGACCGCCCGATGGCGCCCAAGGGCGAGATGTGGGATCGCGCTGTTACCCATTGGCGAAGGCTTAACTCGGACGACGACGCCGAATTCGACCGCGAAGTCCGCTTCGACGCGGACGCGCTCGCGCCGCAGGTCACCTGGGGCACGAGTCCCGAGCATGTGATCGCAATCGACGGGCGCGTTCCCGATCCCGACGGCGCGGGTGACGCGGGGCGGCGCGCCTCGATGCGTGCGGCGCTCGAATACATGGCTCTCAAGCCCGGCGCGCCGCTCGAAGGACTGCCGATCGAGCGCGTGTTTATCGGCTCGTGCACCAACAGCAGGCTTTCGGATCTGCGCGAGGCGGCCCGCGTGGTCAAGGGCGCGAAAGTCGCGAGCCGCGTTCGCGCGTGGGTCGTGCCCGGTTCGACCGGCGTCAAACGCGCGGCCGAGGCCGAGGGGCTGGATCGGATCTTCCGCGACGCGGGCTTCGAATGGCGCGAGCCGGGATGCTCACTGTGCGTGGGAGCGAACGGCGAGATGGTCGAGCCGGGAGCGCGATGCGTCTCGACGTCGAATCGCAACTTCGTCGGGCGCCAGGGACCGGGCGCGCGCACCCATCTGGCAAGCCCCGTTACCGCCGCCGCGGCGGCGATTGCCGGGCGGCTGGTGGACGTAAGAAAGCTGGGGATGGAGCCGTGGAAAAATTCCTGACGCTCAGCGCGATCGCCGCGCCGCTCTTGCGCGACAATATTGATACCGACGTGATCATCCGGATCGATCGCCTGGTCGGCGGACGGCCCGACGAACTCGGCAAGTACGCGTTCGAACTGCTGCGCTACCTTCCCGACGGCGGCGAGAATCCGGATTTCATCCTGAACCTGAAGCCGTATCGGCGAGCGCAAATTCTGCTCGCCGGCGCGAACTTCGCGTGTGGCAGTTCGCGCGAGCCCGCGGTGTGGGCGCTTCAGCAGATGGGGTTTCGATGCGTAATCGCGCCGAGCTTCGGGGATATCTTTTTCGCCAACTGTTTCCAGAACGGGATGCTGCCGATTGTGCTCGACAGGCCGACGGTCGAGGCAATAGCCGCCGAGGTCGAAGCCGACCCGGAGCACGGCTTCGTCACCGTTGACCTCGAGAAGCAGACGATCGTTTCGCCCTCGGGCAGGAAAATTCGCTTCGAGATCGAGCCTGCGCGGCGCGAGGCGCTGCTTGCGGGACTCGACGAAATCGGGATGACGATGAGCCGTGAGGCGGAAATCGCGGCGTTCCAGGCGCGGGATCGGAATCGGCGCCCGTGGGTTTACCGGTGAGGAAATCCTTGCGTGGCACCTGCGCGCGAATTCGACGCCGAAGCGGGCCTTTCTCCGCATTTGTGACGAGCCTTGCCGCGATTTCCCAACGTGCGCCGATTCGCTGGCACCGCCGGACAAGTCTCATCTAGTATACCGCCAGGAGCCTCGCCCGACTGGCTTGCCACCCCTGAGCCAGAGGTTCGCCGCCCACGGTAATCGCAAGCTCAAGAGCCGCGCGGGCGGGGGAGAATAATTGACGCATGAGATTCCACTGGTTCGCAGAAGTCACCTATCCACATCTTCCCGCCGATTTCCGCGAGCGCTACCGCTCGGCCTGGGTTACGCCGCCCGCGAGACTGATCGATCCGGTCAAGGCCGGTGAGATGTACCGGATGTTTATCCGGCTGATGCGGCTTGCGGACGAGGTGGGTTTCGACGGCCTGACCGTCAACGAGCATCATCAGACGCCGCTTGCGGTGACGCCCTCGCCGAATCTGCTCGCGGCGAGCCTCGCGTCGAACACTAAAAATGCCGCTATTACGATCGTCGGCAACTCGCTCGCGCTCTACAATCCGCCGATTCGCGTGGCGGAGGAATATGCCTATCTCGATTGCCTGTCGGGAGGGCGATTGGCAGCGGGCTTCGTTCTCGGCACCCCGATGGACTCGACGTTCGCCTACGGGATGACGCCGATCGAGATGCGCGAGCGTTTCGACGAGGCGCGCCGGCTGATCCTGCGCGCATGGTCGGAACCGGAGCCGTTCGCGTTTAACGGCAAATACACCAAGCTGCGTTACGTCAATATCTGGCCGCGGCCGATCCAGAAGAAGCTCCCGATTTGGGTTCCCGGCGGTGGCGGTAGCGTGGAAACCTGGGATCTGGTCATCAAAGAGGATTACTGCTACGGCCACCTGTCTTTTTCGGGACTGTACTCGTCCAAGCCGCTGGTCGACGCGTTCTGGGAGTATGTTGACAAGCAGGGCGGCACGATGAACCCGCATCGGATGGCCTTCACGCAGGTCGTATGCGTCGCCAACACCGACGCGGAGGCGGAGAAGCAGTACTATGAGGCGGTCCGCTACTTCCATCGCAACCAGGCGCCCGCGCCGGGCTTTCTCAATCCGCCGGGCTACACGACGATCCGCTCGATCAAATCGCAGGGCGAGCAGTTGAAGATCGGCCAGAGCAAGCTCACGCCCGAGGACCGGGTCCGCGCGAGCAAGGGCGAGATGAGCTTCTGGGAATACGACGAAAAGGGCTACATTATCGCCGGCACGCCCAAGCGCGTGCAGCAGCGCCTGCGCGAGCTGATCAAGGATTTGCGGATCGGACAACTGATCGCCACGCCACACATGGGCAATCTGCCCGAGGAGGTCGGCGCCGAGAACACGAGGCTCTTCGGCGTCGAAGTGGCGCCGTATCTGCGCGATCTATGGGCGGAGCAGCCGGACTACTGGACGCCCGAGGCAAGTCAGAAGCTGGTCGCAGCCAACGCGCCAGGCGCGGCTCGCGGCGCACATGCGCCGTCGCCGGGCGAAGCCCATCCCGCAAAGTAGAAGCGAATCATGAGCGTGCCGCAGGAGCGGTTCGTCTGCGCGGTCGAAGGCGCCGAGAGGCTCCTCGACCCCAACCGGTGAATCTGGAGGACGCCGCGAATCCAGCCTTCCGCCATCCGGCCCTGATTGTTCAGCGGCGCGAGCGCCTCCGATCTCTCAGAGGATTTGGCGCCTCCGATCGTCGGCCAAAGCCCCGGCGGGTTGCGGCGTGCGGCGAGTATCGATCGCGGCCTCGCGCGGCGCGCTCCTGTGCCAGAAGCGGTTGCCTTCGAGGAACTGCCACGCGACCAGCGGCGGCAGGCCGAGCACGAGGTCGCGCGCACGCTTGAGCAGTGACAACGCCAACAGCGCGTCAGCGCTGACACCGAACATCGCGCCCACCACAACATACGCCCCTTCCTGAACGCCGAGCGCACTCGGTATCGCAAAGGCAAGCGCCCGCGCCGCCGTGACGAGGCCCTCGATCGACAGCACCACCGCGAATCCCGGCGACGTCCCCATCAGCCTGAGCGCGAACCAGGCTTCGACCGCGCTCGCCAGCCAGCATGCCAGGTGCATAAGAAAGCCGAGCAGCGGGCCACGGAGTCGTCCGTAGATGTCGTCCATGCATCCCTGCAGTGTCGCCGCGCCCGCCGCAAGACCCGCGCCCCGCGGCGCTCGGTTGGCAAAGCGCTCGATTAAGGCGAATCCGCGCCGCTGCGCCATCGCATAAACCATCGCGACCGCCGTCGCTCCAACCAGCCCCGTGGCAACCCAACTTTCCAGCGCGGTCCCAGGATGCAGTCTTGCGAGGATGGCGAGCGCAATACCCACGAAGATCAGCTCGCCCAGCAGCTCCATCGTGATGTCCACAACGGTCGATGCGACCGACATCGCGCCAGGCAGACCGGCGGCGGTTGCGGCGCGCGCACCCATGATGAAGCCGCCCGCCGGCGAGAGCGGCAACGCCTCCGAAGCGCCGTTGCGGACCATGCGGCCCAGAATGAAGGCCCACGGCGACGGCCGATCCGATTGCGGCACCAGGACAAACCATGCGACGCCGCACGCGGCCACGATTCCAAGGTGAAATGCGGTGATGGCGGCGAGGCCCGCGATGCCCAGAGCGACAAGCGCACCGGCGATAACCTTGAAACCGTAATGATAAACGAGCAGCCCCGCGCCGGCGCCTCCGGCCGTCAGCGCGAGGATGGACAAAGCCAGCGCCACGTTTCGGGTTCGTTGCGGTCTGGCGTCGCGAATCTTATGCATACCGTGAAGCGGCCCGGGCGGTCTTACCGTATCAGCCGGCTTTCGTCGCCTTCGGAGCCGTTAAGCGCCCGAACCCGCCTCGAAACCGCCTTGGCGCGCGGTCGATTTCTTTTTTTTCTTCGATCCCGAAATAGTCTCTGTATTCGCTGAACCGCTGCCACTGCTCCTTTGGAGTCGAGGCCGAAGTCCTCGGGATGGTACGAGTTCCGCCCATATCCGCCGTTAGGCCGCTCCGCCAGGTAGTCTCGTATGCGCGCCCTCGCGAGGTCGCCGAGCTCGAGACCGAAATGGCGGTAGAGTTCGACGACCGCTCCGAGCGGATCCGCGGTCAGCTCCCGATAGCGAATGTGAAAGATGCGGCGCGATTGGCGGTCGCTTTCGGCTTCCGCGATTAATCGCAAGGCGCCCATCCGCCATCGCTCCATCACCTCGCGGCCGATCTGAAGCCGATCGACGGCGCGTGTGAACGGGTGGCGCAAAATCTCGGTCAGTCTCGCCGCCGAGGGCAGTACTTCCATCGGCTCGCGATGGACGAAAACCATTCGCGCGTCAGGATAGACGGCCCGGATGGCGTCCATCATGAAGATATGATCGGGGGACTTGAGAACCCAGCGGCCCGGCCCCTTCGAGTGTTGCAGATGCCTAAGGAACCGCTTGTGAAAGCGGTATTCGATTTCGTGATCGGTTCGATCCAGCCAGCACCGGTACGAAGGCACATTATGGGTCGCGTCGAAGCGGTAGCTCCTGAAAACGTGGGCCTGGATCTCGATACATTCCTGAGGCGAGCGCGCCGACATCGGATGGAGGCTCGGCAGCTCCGGAACCATCCTGACGAAAGCGGCGAGCTGGCGATCAACCCGCTCGGGGCGCCGGTCGCGTTTCGCCGGCGCCCGGCGCGGATCGCAATAGGGATATATGGTCTCCCAGCAGAGCGGCGCCAGGTTTGATGGATCCAAGGCGAGCAGACTGTGCAGGAAAGTCGTTCCGCTGCGCGGCAGCCCGGTGATCAGAATCGGCCCTTTGATCGGCTCGTCGAGGATCTGCGGGGTGGTTTTTTCCGCCTGCCGAAGCATCAGCAGATTTGTCAGAAACCTGAGCGTGTCCCATCGTGCCGCCAACCGTCCCAGCAGGTTGAGATTGGCCTCCTCGTGGTATGCCCTCAGCAGCACCTCGAGCGGCTGCTCGAACGAGGAATCGCCGAAATCGGTCAATCCCGTACGTTGCTGCGCACGCGCGAGGAGGTCTTTCTCGCTGAATGGGCCGTGGAGCAGGCCGAGTGCACCGGTGATCCACTCAGTCAGGGAAAACAGCCCGGTGTTGATAAGAGACGCCATATTCACCCATCCTGCGGTGACTGCCACATCTCGACGAGATGCGAAGGAAAACGTTGGGTTGCCCGATTAGGATTTGAGCGCGGCCTTCTGGAAAACCCGTGTCAGTGGATGATAGGGACGCCATCTGTCGGCTCCAGCCGGATGCGGTAGCGGGGCCGCCAAAAAAACAAACAGCAACCGAGAAAAAAGTCTAGTGTTCAAAAGAATCTCTAGTCAAACGATTGCCCGTTTCGGCCATACGGACGGCATTATGCGGATAATGTGCGATATGTTGCGCCCCGCGAGAGATGTTCAGCGCGCTGTTGAACGGAACAGCGTGGCGAGCGACGAAGCGGGCTCGGCGATCCGGGCCGCGCCCGCTACGTTCCAATCCCGCGCCGACTCCTCGACGCGTGCGACAGGGCTGACAATCAGAAGATCAGGCCGAGCGCGTCGCCGATAAGGCGAAATGGCAGGAGGATGATCGTTCCGATCGCGTGCGCCGTCGCTCCGAGGACGCTCGACGGTTCTTCGGGTGTCTTGGTCGTGGTAGTAGTCGTCGTGGTGGTGATTTGTTGCGTGGCGCTGTCCGGGGTCTGAGAGTCGATCGGAACCGATCGGTTGGTAGTCGTTCGTTTGACGGTCGTCGTCTCTTCGCTCTGACTGGCGCATCCCTGTGCGATCGGGACCGCGCAAGCGAGTATCAAAGCCAGCAACAGGTACTGCACTTTTTTCATCGTTCCAACACTCGCCTCGATTCTTTGAACGGGCTAAATGGTTCGAGAAACCGTTTAATTCCCGCTTCGGGCAATCAACGTGCCGAGATGGTATCTGCGCAGATGATTAGCGCAAGCCAAGGCCGTGCCAATCCGAGCGGCACGATCTGGGTCATCGCTTGTGTGATATCGTCGCGGTGCTTGCATCTGGATTCGATTGCGCGGAGTCGAAAATTCTTCGAAGAAGCCACCTGGGTCGCGCGGATTGCAGTCGTTCAGCAACAGGCATGCACGTTGCACAGTTACGTCTGCTCAATCCATCGCGCTTGCGGCGGCGGCAAACCGAAAGCCGGACGCGGACGTTCACGCTCGAGGGGTGGCCAGATGCCGAGAGTATATATTCGTGCGGCGATACTTTGTGCGACGGCGATTCTTGTTGCTTTCCCGTGCGCGCGATGCTTTGCCGGTTCGGATCGGAAGGCTTCTCCAGAAGCGCAAGCCACGCCGCAGGATCTTTTGCCGTGCCCGTATTCGCTTCCCTGTATCGCAACCGCGCCAGCCTATGCGGCCGAGCATCCCACCTCTGGCGCAAGCGCGTCGATGAACGCACTTCTCCCCTGTCCTGACTCGGTCCCATGCGCGGTTGTCGGCGATCCCGCAACGCTCGAATCGCGCGCGGGGGATCGGATTCGTCCTCACACAGGATTGCGGCGGCATCCAGTCCAACCACTGAGCCTGCGCATCGTCGGTACGCCCGAGAAGGCGCCTCGATCTGCTCCCGCGCACGATGCGACCGGCGCGAAGGCGGGCGAAAACATGGCCGGGGTGCGCTATTCGGCGATACAGCAATCGCCGACCTCGAAGGCCTCCAGCGCGGGTCCCGTCGTTACGCTGGAAGACGGCGCGTCGGACCGCGAAAAGGCGCAGCAGCAGCTCGTCCGGGCCGAACGCGACCTGGCGCGCGTCCAAGGCCACGCGCTCAGTGCGCAAGAAGTCAAAACGTACGAAGTCGCGCACCGCTTCGAGCGCGACGCCGAGCAGGCGCTACATCAAAAACGCTATCTGCTTGCCGTCGGCCTTTCTCGAAAAGCGTCGAGCCTCGCCCGCAGTCTTGCCTATCAGCAGGAGATTGGGCAGCGAACTGCCGAGGCCGCCAGCGCGCTGAACGCGCTCAAGGTAAGGTTGCTTGGGAATTCCGAGCCCGGATCGAACCCGAATTCTGCGCCGTCGCCAGCGCCTTGAGGCTGCGTAACACGGCGCGCGGGGAGCGGAAGCCGCCGCTCGGACGAGCCGCGTCCTGAGTTGCGGCGTAATCGGCGGTTTGACCGAGCGATTGTGGGTTCGCTAGCGTTCGTCAGTGGCGCTTTACACCCTGCCTTCGATTCGGAGGGTCCCGTGGCACGCGCATTCGATATCAAACCTCTCGACGCCACCTTCGGCGCCGTCGTGACCGGCGTCAAGCTTGCCGCGCTCGATGACGCGACGTGGCGCGATCTTTACGCGGCATGGTTGGAGTACGCGCTACTCATTTTTCCCGGCCAGAACCTGAGCCGCGACGAGCAAATCGCCTTCGCCGAACGGTTCGGACCGCTCGAATTCGAACTCGCGCCGATCAGTAACGTAAAGTCCGACGGCACACTTATCACCGACCCCGACAACGACATCCTGAAGGTGCTCAAGGGTAACATGGGATGGCATAGCGACAGCACCTACATGCCGATTCAAGCCAAGGGCGCCGTCTTCAGCGCTCGCGTGGTGCCGAAGTCGGGCGGGGCCACGGGATGGGCCGATATGCGCGCGGCGTACGACGCCCTCGACGATGACCTCAAAGCAAAGGTGGAGAGTCTAGCCGCTCATCATTCGCTCCATTACAGTCAGGCGAAGCTCGGGCACTTCCCGAAGAAAGGCAGCGCGTACAGCGGCTACGGTTTTCACGACGGCCCCGAGCCCTTGCGCCCGCTGGTGAAAGTGCATCCTGAAACCGGCCGGAAGTCGCTGCTTATCGGACGCCACGCGCACAATATCCCGGGGATGAACGCGGACGAATCCGAGCGATTTCTGCGGGAACTGGTGGACTTCGCCTGCCGTCCGCCGCGCATCTACCATCACGAATGGACCAGTGGCGACGCGGTGGTGTGGGACAACCGATGCCTGCTCCATCAGGCGACGCCGTGGGACATGAGCGAGCCGCGCGTGATGTGGCACAGCCGTATCGCCGGCGATCCTGCAAGCGAATCCGCGCTCGTCTGAGACGGGTGCGGGCCTCCGGTGAGCGCACACTGGGACGGTTTTCTAAGCGAATTTCAAACTGAGAACACTAGCCCACCAGAAACACCGGATCGCCGTTACGCACACGGCCGGGAGAATCGACCGACGCAAAGATTCCGACGTCGGCGTTATGATGCCGCACGGCCGCGCGCAGCACCGCCAGGTCGCGCGAGAGATTTTCCTGCGGATGGGTCGTCATCACGCATCTGAGTGCCGGCTTCATGCCGGTGATTCGCACTCCGTCGCCGACTTCGAGCGTGCCGCTGAGCCATCCGTCTTCGACGAAGCCGGAAGCCGCCGCACCCGTATCGACGAGAATATTCGCGCGAAACCGGCGCGGGTCGAAATTCGAGCCGGGCGCGATACGGCTCAGATGTTCGAGCGTTCCTGTCGCCAGCAGATGAATCGGAGCGGAATCGAAGAAAGTGCCGTGCATCAGGTTGAAGAAGTCAGGCGCCGCCTCTGGAGTCATCCCGGGAATGACGTTACCGATAGGAACGTCGCCGAAGACGGTGCGGGGATCGATTCCAGCGCGCTCGCCGTTAGGATGGGGCGCGCGTTCGAGTTGCACCCGATGGGCAAGCGCGGCCGAGATAGCCTCCGACGCACCGGGATCGTCGGCGTGGATGGCGCGCCCGACGGGAAGCGTGATCCTGATTCGGGCATCCGGCGATGCTCCCGGTTCGCCCTCCCATTCGGCGCGAAATGAGAGCATCGCGGGAAATTTCTTCGCCGATACGATCCTTCGGTTTTCAAGATCGCGCAGCGCTAGCGCGCGGTCGCCGACGGCCCCCGCCTTGGTGATCGCAAGCTCGGGCATCTTCTCCCCAAGCATCGATTTAACCGGGAAACGCCTGAGTTCCTTGACCACTCCGATCTGACGCCGCAGCATGGTTAAATCCCCGAACCGCCAATTCGCGCGCCTGGATGACGCTGGCCGCGCCAGTGCTTTTACATGCGCGGGCGTTGAGGCTCAGCGTTCATTCGCGAAAGATCGCGGCAGATGCCGACGAGGCACCCCTCAATTTTCGTAGGTCAATTTAAGGCGAGCTCAGCTTGCGTGGCTTTCCCATCCGAGAACAGCCTCGCGGCGAAGCTGGCCCGCCCCAAGGCGCTCGCGAGAGCTAGAAGATCCAATCGCCGCAGGAGGTCGACGGTAACCGGCCGTTTGGAGTCCCAGAATACAAACGCCTCATAAAATCCCCTCGCTGTTTCACTATTCAGGAGGCCAGCTAGATATTCCGCTTCGTGTCTCGTCTTGCAGGGCAAGAAATACGAGGTGTCGTCAAGCACCACGGGCCGGCTTACAAACGGCCCTACGACCTTGAAGCTAAGGTGCTTATAGAAACCCGATATCGCTACCTTCCATGGCGAGAATGAGTATTCGCCCACGCCAAAAATAGAAAATGGTGGTCGACCCTCGTAAATTGAGCTCGCGCGACGGGCGAAGAGTGCCTTGTTCCGAGTCAGATACGCCCAAGTCTTCGGCGCAACGTGCTTTATGCTAGCCGTGCTTTCGCCAATGGAGCGTTGGGGAACCAGCATCCAGCGTCTGGGGCACGCAACTTTTCCGTTCGCCAGGTCCGAGCTCTTCAGCATCGGATAAACGTACGTATCTTCTATATCGACTATCTCCCCGGCTCGGTTTCTGTAATGGCTGTCTTCTTTCGTGAGCTCGAGGACCTGCGCACAGTCGTGCTTGATTCCCGAACGCCACTTACGCCTTTCCCTTCCTTCCAGGTGCTTCCAGCGCTCGTACAGCTCTATATTTGCGATCAATTGATTGTTGCGAAGGCCTATCCTCGACGCCGGGGCCCTACTCGCGAGTGCCTCATAGACAGCGCAGTCTGAACTGTGCGCCCCGGGAACGAAGGCGCACACTAGCAGGCATGCATCGACCGCTGCTCCGAAGTGCAGGAAGGCCGGAATAATGTACGTTGCGGAACTCGCTAGCGGCGCATGGGCCCTCCAGGCATGTGCCAGCACCTTGCGCGCCACCGCGGTCTTGCAAAGCAGGGCCAGCGTCGCCTGACGTCCGGACAACCAGTCCAAGATGCGGAGCATCATCCATTCGGAAATATCGAAGTTGCTTTTGCCAGTGATCGCGTCCAAGCCTCGATGCTTTTGGAAGTTGGATTTTGTCGGTAGGTTTCTGCTCCCGAGCGAGCCGAGCACGGCGCTGGTAACCCAGGGTAAATTGCCGATCACAAGTAGCGGGTCGGGCAGACTACGCAGTATTTTTTCCCAAGCTGTATCGAAGAAATTGGCAGCCAGGAGGCGCACTTTCGATCGGTTCGGGCTTCCCGTGAGAGCGTCCCGCGCCTCGCGCACATACTGCTGATTGATGTCCAGACCTACGGCAGCCCGGGCGCTCGGGAACTCGTCAAGGGCTGCGAGGAGAAGCGAACCGGTGCCGCAGGTCGGCTCAAGAATAGATCTGGGCCTGAGGCCAGTTCTTGCAACCGCGGAGCAAACCTCCCGAGCGAGGTCTATGGGCGTTTGAAAATCGCCAAACGCAACCTTGTGTTTCGACCCCGGCACGTGGCGTTACCTCAACGGACGCGCCGGACGCCGTCGGCCTTGCCGGCCTCACTTATGACCCTGCCGTACTGCAGCCGCCATTGAAGCGCATTTGAAATTGTCAGGTATCCCAGCTGAGGCGGCTCCTTTAACAATTCCCGAGCGATTTTGTGGGCCTGAATCTCATCGACGGGAAGCATTCGTTCGTTCATGAAGGCAACTAGATCGTCTTCGTTCGCACCGTTCTCGAGCAGTTTACGTATTCCCGAGCTTGTCTGGTAATCGGCCGTGCGCTGCTTCTCGACGAAGACGGTGTGTAAAATATTAAGTGTAGCCGTGCGGGTTTTGGAGTCGTCTCTCTTTTCGTACACGAAAACGAGGAGCGAGTAACCCAGGCCGAAAATTTTCTGCCTTCCCGACTCAAATGGGCAGGAAGATTGCGGCTGTTTGATGCTCGTAACCTTCATATCGACGCCGAGCCCCGGAAAGTCGATACCCTTTGCGGAGTTCCCCTCGGAAAAGCTGTACTTCCGGCGGAGGCGGTCCTGGAATTTGTGCTCTAGGTACGTCCCGACGGCCTTTCCGTCGGTAACACCATAGATAGAACGTTCGGGGTGCGTCGATTCATGCTGAGCAAAGCGCTGTGCTTCCTCTAGCAGGCTGGACACGGTCAATGGCGATTTTTGCATGCGCGTCGTCCGCCGCTTCACATCACCGCTCGGCAGGACCGCAACCCTGACCTAGCGGGCTATTCCGGCGTACCCGCAAATTCCCTTCAACGGTTTGCACGGCTCCCAGTGTGCCACATTATCGTCGCGTCGGGCGAGTAAATGGCGCGAATCGCCTCGACGTCGCCCGATTCGATCGCCTTGAAAAACCTGTCCGCAGTCTGAAGCGCGTCGATATTTGACATTGATACTCCGTCAATCCGCTGAGGTCAGGTGGTTTGCGATGGGCGCGAAGAAGATTCGCGCGCCACGGGCGCGTCAGACGTTTGACGGCGGCGGCGCGTGCTTTGCCGGCATTTGCACGTGCCCAGACGGCGACGCGTGGGCTTCGGGAGACGAATGCGCGGCCGGCGAATCGCTGGGTTCGGGAGAAGCTTCCGGCGCGGCGGGAGAAGGCGACGCTGACGGCGAGGCTTCCGGGGACGGCGATGGCGTCGCGGTCGGTACCGAGACGGTCGGAAGCGCTTCGGTGGGCACCTCGGGTGTCGGGCTTGCGGCGGGCGAGGCCTCAGCACCCGGCCCCGCGGTCGGGCTCATCAGCGCCGTTCCGACTCCATAGCCATAGACGAGTTCACCGCCGAGCGATCCCGCATAGAGCAGCGCGCCGCACGACAGGACCGCGATTATCAGGTAAAGCGAGCGCGAGCCTGCGGCGAAAGCGAACGCCTGGATCAGGATTCTCCACACCGCGAGCACTGCGAAGGTAATCGCCAGGTATTTGCCGAACTCGGCGTGCAGATGGAGAACATGCTGCGCGTCGGGACTGATGTGCTTCCATACGCGGTCCGCTTCGAGGCTGCCGGTCCCGAACGACGCGCCTGCGGACGCCGCGCCCAGAATCATCAAAGTCAGCGCCATATACCTGATCCACGTCCGGGTGGGCGCAAGGCTCCCGGCGAGGTCGGTAAGCACGCCGACGAGAAGGAGCGCGACCGTAAAATGGTCGACGACCGGATGAAGCTCGAAACCCTGGATTAACTTGAGAATGGCGTCCATCGAGCCTCCCATTCTGTCTTCGGATGCGCTACGGGGCAAACCTCGCCCCGTTTAGGCATGCCTCGGCATGCGGGCGCATCTTCCGGCTTTTTATCGCAGACGCTTGCGTATCAGGCAAACCAGCCGGTACGTCGCGCCCATTGCCAGAGTCGCGCGGAATAGATTTCTCAGACGTTCCCCGCCGACGCGTCGGGATGATCGGGCGTTGGAGAAGGTGAGGCGGCCGGCCTTGGCGAGGCAGGCGTTGAGGAGGGCGCAGGACGCTTCGCGGACGGCGCGGGCGAAGCCTCGGGCGACGAAGTCGCCTGCTCCGTTGCGCTTGCAGTCGGCGAAGGCGCCGTTTTCGGCGAGGCTGCGGAAGCGGTCGGTGTCGAACTCGGCGAAGGTGAGGCTATCGGCGAAGCTGCGGGCGGCGTGACGGTCGCAGACGGCTGCGCGTGGGGTGCGAAGATAACGGTCGGCGTCTGGGGCGCAGCCGCCTGGCGAACGCTGAGCCTGACATCATCGCTCTGAAGCGGCGCCCAGGTTCGCGCGGTCAGGAAGTAGCGAAGCGCGCGCGTGGTATCCAGCCCCGCCATCAACGGATTCCATCGCTCCTGAAACGTGAACCTGGAACTTTCGCCCATCCCGGCCGGCTTCGGCCTGTCCCCGGGAGATACGGCCACTGCCGCGCTCTCCATATCGGCCGCAGGCTTGAGCGCCCGCAGATACCATTGAAGCACGGGGGATTTGAGGTCGAAGAATACCGAAGCGTTCGGTCCAACCGCCTTAAGCGCATGCTCGCACTCCTCGGCGGTGGTCAGGGTCGTGGCGGGTTCGGTCCAGTAGAGCAGCGCGTGCCGCGCCCACGGCGCCTCGGTCGGGTCGGGCGCGGTCCAGACGAAATTGGTCAGGACCTGCGCATAGAGGGTCAGGAGCGCGAGCGCCAGGATCGGGTAGCGGATAACGCGCCACGCGCCCGTATGATGCAGCCAATCGAGCGCCGAAGCGCCAAGAACGGCAGCCGGCACGAGCATCGCGAGCGTCAGCTCCGGACGGCGTACCGGCGTCCACAGGAAGAAAGCCGCGCTCGCCGCCATCCCGAGAAACGCCGCAATCGAAAGTTTCGAGCGAAGCCGGAGCGTCAGCATCGCAAGAATCCCGAACGCCGCGAGCGCCGCGACCAGGAATTCATAGAAGACGAACTCGGGCAGATAGAAGGCGATTCCCGGATGAAAACCCGGCACGCCGCTGCGAGGGGAAATCCAGTTCCGACGCGCCTCGGCGGCTACCGCGGCAATAAACGACCGCTCGAAAAGGCCGCTTTCGAGCGCATAGAAGAGCGCGAAGGATACGAGAACTCCGCCGATAAACAGCCCGCGACGCCGCTCCCACCATACGCGAAGCCTCACCCCGGCGTTATCGACGGCAAGCGCCTGCCAGATGCCGAGGAGCGCCAGGATGGCGGCGAGCGCCACGCCCGCAAGCATCACCGCGGGCGCCGCCGAGACCGCGAACGCAACCGCCGCCGCAAGCGTAACCGTTGCCGCGCCGGTGGGCCTTCGCGCGGCCGCGCACACCATCCCGATTGCCAGCATCGTGAGCGCAAGCGCGGGAACGAGCGGAGAATTCGAGCGCGAGCACCAGGTCACGGTCGGCGAGAGCGCCAGCAGCGCGCCGAGGGCAAGCGCTCCGGCACGGCCAAGCTCGCGCCGCAGGAGCAGCGCGGTCGCAACCAGAAGGATGCCGAACAACGCCGTAACTATCCTCGCCAGCGAATCGCCCGCGCCGGTGAACGAGAAAACCATCGATTCAAGCGCGGTGACCCATCCGGCGTTGAGCGGCGGATGCGCTCGGAGGGCCCGCAGCGCCGCGAGCGCGCGGGCCGCTTCCGACGCGGCCATCGGGCGGCCGCCCAAATCCATGAGCCGGGTCGTGAGAGTCCACGAAAGAACCAGGAACCATCCGAGATGCTCGGCGGTGAGCACATAGAGCGGACGGCCCAGGCGGGCCGCGCTGAGATCGCGGGCGGGAGCCGGCGCCGGCTCGTGCTCGGCAGACCTGGGCTCGGCGCGAGCCTCGGCTTCGACTCCAAGCCTCCAGTCGCCCGACTCACCTTCCACTCGTTCAGGCATCACCCGAAAGCCGTATTTAGCGTGACGCGGATTGTCAACGTTGCGGCGCGGGCCGTCGAGACGTTTTAGGTTGCTCGCGGCGCAGCTATTCTAGGTTCTTCGGACGATGGCACGGGAGAGATTCGGCGCGCGAACGGTTCTTGGCGGAGTGCTTTCATTCATAGCGCTCGCCGCCGTGATCGCGCTTTTCTTCGCTTTCCGTCATCGCGTTGAGGAGCTGCACTTCCCGCATTTCTCGATCGCGATCAGGCATCTGCCCTACTACGCCTTCTGCTCATTCTACCGGATGCTGGCGGCATACGTGATCGCGCTTGTTTTTTCGATCATCTACGGGCTTGCCGCCGCGCGCGGCGGACTGTGGGAGCGGGTGATGATTCCCGCGATCGATATCGCGCAATCGGTGCCCGTGATCGGCTTCTTCCCGGCGGCGATCTACTTCTTCATCGCACTTGGACACGGCAGCCGGCTCGGCGTCGAGATGGCGACGATATTCCTCATCTTCACCAGCCAGGCCTGGAATATCACGCTGGGAGTCTACGAGGCGGTCAAGACGATTCCGGGCGACTCGGTGGAAGTGCTCGAATCGTTCGGCGTAACCGGATGGCTCAAGCTCCGGCGCCTGCTTCTGCCGGCCTGCGTTCCCAAGCTGGTCTACAACTCGATCCTGTCGTGGGTCAGCGGATGGTACTTCCTGATTGCGTGCGAGATCATCACGGTCGGGCCGGCTCACTACCAGCTGCCGGGGCTGGGAAGCTTTCTGATGGAAGCAGCGAACCATAGCCAATGGATGGAAGTGGTCGCGGGGCTTCTGATCCTGCTCGCGATTATCGTGGCGATGGACGCGGTGGTGTGGCAGCCGCTTACCCAGTGGGCGGAAAAATTCCGCTACGAGTTCGCCGCCGCACCGCCGCAGGCCGCGCGCTCGCTGGTGATGCTCGAGGTGTTCGGCGCGGTCGGCCCGTTCGTGACCCGACTGGTGCGGACGGCGATTCATCCGCTGGCGGTTGCGATTCAATCAATCACGGACCGGCTGCCACGCCGGAAGCCTCGTGAGCATCCCACGGACGCGCGGATGGCGCGGACAGTGCGGACGACGATAGTGGCGGCGATGCTTGCGTTTTGCTCCTGGGCGATCGTCGAAGGCCTCATCGCGCTGGCGCATGCGTTAAGCCATCCCTGGCCCGGGGAGGTCCGGCTCATCCCCGGCGCAACCCTGCGCTCATTGCTGCGGATTATTGTCGCGTACCTGATTTCGCTCGGATGGACGGTTCCGTGCGCTATCGCGGCTGCGGAAAACCCGCGTTTCAGGCGCTATGTGACGCCGGCTGCGGAGATCATAGGCTCCATGCCCGCGACGGCGCTGTTCCCGCTGATAGTAGTCTTCGTCATCAACGTCACGGGCGAAATGAACCTCGCCTCGATCCTGCTTATCCTGACCGGGATGCAGTGGTATTTGCTGTTCAACCTGCTCGCCGGGGTGAACCAGATACCCGAGGATCTGAACGAGGCTGTGCGTTCGTTCGGACTTTCGCGATGGCAACGGTGGCGCAAGCTGACGCTGCCGGCGCTGATGCCGTCGCTCATAACCGGGAGCCTGACCGCCTGGGGTGGGGGATGGAATGCGCTGATA
>JAKAVC010000075.1 GCA_021817345.1 Deltaproteobacteria bacterium
CCATTCCCACAACCCCCTGAGCCGCCCGCCGCCCTCGCGCCGCATCTCTTCCAGAAAAACCTTGGCTTCACTCAAATCGATCGCTACAGTCACCATCGCGACGTACCTCCCGCGCCCTGCCAGGCGCTGTTCTATGGTTCCTAACCAAAGAGGAGTACGTCGCCTTTCCCTTTTCCCCTCAACCCCGCCTTACACACTTATTGCCGCACAACCATCATAGCAGGCTTGCAGTGAATCCGAAGCTTTTGAGCTCTGCCGACACTCCAAGGATCGCCCTCGGGTGGTGTCTGTCAATTGGTGGAAAAGCAGTAGGCATCGGATCTTCGCGGCAGGCTGAGCAGTTGAAGCATCATGTTGGTATTACGCTGCCTCCGGTTGTTGGTTGACGGGGTTCAGGTCGTGCCAGCCGACCAGGCGGCGCAGGGTTACCTGGCCGCCGCGCAGTAGTCCGAAGAGCAGGAAGAGGACCGCCTCCTCGCCGGGGAGCGACGCCTGGGTCTTGGTTCGCCGGCGAAACTCCTCGTTGATTCGTTCCAGCGCGTTGGTGGTCCGCAGCGCCTTCCACCGCGAAATCGGGAAAGCGGTGAAGGTAAAAAGCTCGTCGCCGGCCTCATCGAAGCTGGCAAACACCGCCTGCGAGCGCAGTTTCCATTTGCGCGCAAAGCCGGCGCGCGCCTGCTCCACGGCGGCCCGGCTCTCCGCGTAGATCATGCGCCGATAATCCTCGGCCAGCTCCTCGCGCAGATGGGCCGGGGCCTTGGCGAGCAGATTCCAGAGCTTATGGTTGGTACAGCGTTGCAGCGCGAGCTTCGGCCATTGCGCTTTAAGCGCCGCGGCCAGACCCGGGTTGCCGTCGATCACCGCCAGCAGCGGAGCGCCGAGGTTGCGGATGACCAGCGAGTGGACCGCATCGAGCCAGGCGCGCTCGCTTTCCACTCCCGCCAGCCTGAGGTCCAAGATCACCCTGCGCCCGTCCGCGCACACGCCCAGGGTGACCAGCACCGGCACTCGCACGCGCTTTTTACCGATCCGCACCCGGCGGATACCAGCCGTCGAGAAACAGGTAGCGGACTTTCAGCTCGGCGAGATCTCGCTTCGCCCATGCTGCGAAGTCCTCGCGCAGCCGCCCGACCAGGCGCGACACCGCGTCTTTCGACAACGGCGCACCGCGCGGCAGCGGGGAGAGCGCGCCACGCAGGCGGCGGGTGTTGGTGCCGCTCAAATAGACCCCGAGGATCGCCTCGTCCACCCGTTCGGTGCGCCGTTGGTAGCGCGCAATGATCGCACTGCGCCACTCGCGCCTTCGGCCGTCGTCATCCGCGATCCGAGCTCGCGGCATCATGATCGTGGTCGCGCCCAGACTGGTGCTCAGGCTTCGCGCGCGTTTGCCATGCCGATAGCCGACGCGATTGGCGCCGACTCGCTGCGACCGCGCGGCGCCCAAGGCTGCCTCCAGCTCCTCCTCGACGATCGCCTCGATCGTCCCGCGAATCCGCTCCCGCATCGGCTCCTCAAGCGCGCCTTTTCCTGCCAAGTGACTCCTGCTATCCCTCTCCATGGCGTCATCCTCCGAAACCCGCTCATCGGCGGGCCCGAGTTGTGGCTCAACTCGCCGGATCTTGACGCCTTTTTACTTTTCCACCAACCCCGCGACACTACCTCTTTGCCGCGTTCTACCAAGTCGATGATCTCTGAAAGGCGCGTTCTGGCTTCTGAGATACTGGCGACATTCTTCAGTTTGTCCATCGATTGCTAGCCACAAGCTATCGTTCGTTGACAGTTTCAAAAGATGCAACACGCCATCGCGCGTGGCAAGCGTCCGCGCGCGAGCGGTGACCTTGTGGAGAATTCTCTTGCGGTCCCTCACCCGGCGCTGCGCGCCGCCGTCTCCCGACATGGGCGAGGGACGGAACGGCGGCAGAGATCGCCTGGGCATCGCGACGGCACCCTGACCCAGGGCACTCTCCCATGTCGAAAAATGGGAGAGGGAAAAGATCAGAATGAGAGTTCAGTCGCCGTTCAGGTGGATGCGGATTATGTCCGGTGAGACGAGGCCCGCGGCGAGAGCGCGGGCCGGCCGAAGGCGCATCATGTGGAACAGGAAAATCGTGAATGCGAAGCCCGCCGCCACCACGCACAGCGAAACCATCGCACCCGGATCGCTGCGCAACGAAGACACCCGCGCGAATACGTACCAGGCCGAGAGTCCGCACACCACGAGCGAAAGCGCAGCGGCGCGCCATACGTCGCGCACCGGCGAGGCCGCTCCGCACGCGAGATAGCGATTCAGTTCGCCGCGGGAGAAGTAGTCGAGGAACCATCCGGTCTCCTCGTCGACGCCGTTGCTGTGTGGCGGCGCGACCATCCTGTTCGTCAACGGATCGAGCGCCGGGAGGCCCTGGTTGTGTAGCGCGATACCTTCGAGAATCGCGCGATGCGTCCGCTCGTCGATGGGATAGGTGCGCGCGATCATGAAGGAGAGCGTCGCGAAGATCGCCGGGCCGAGCGCGAAGATTCCTTTTATTGCGAGTATTACCGGCGGCGATTGAACGGCATTCGGCACGTAGCCGAGCGAGGCAAGGATCGCGATCGGGATCGCAGCGCTCGGGATCGCGACGAACTTGGGCAGGATCGCCCAGAACGCGCCGTACTGCGCCTCGCGCCGCTTGCCGGTGTGGAACTCGTCGTAATCGATAACGTCGGCCTGCATCGCGGGCGTAAGGAAGAGTCCCGCGCCGAAACCGCATCCCGCCCACGAGATCAGCACGAGCAGCGGATAGATGTCTCCCTTGCCGAGGAAGAACATCGCGCCGCCCCCGGTGATCCCGGCGATGAAACTGGCGAGCCACGCTGGAAGCTTGCCGAAGCGCCGCGCCGCGGCAAGCCATAGCGGCAGCGAGAGAAAACCGAAGCCGAAATAGCAGAGCAGCTCGATCGAGAGCCAAAGTTCCGGATTCGGCGGACGGATTACGTAGGCGTTGAAGAACGGGAGCATCGTGGCTGGAATCGCGCCGGTTATGCTGCCGACCACGTAACTGGCGAGGAGGATCGCGAACGGGCGGTTTTTCAGCGCGCGGCGAATTCCGGGAACCAGCGGGTTCGATTTGCGCTCGACAAAATCGCGCCGCTCCCTCACCCCAAACGCCAGCATCCAGTAGAGAACGGTGAGCAGGACGCCGAACGCGATCCCGAGCAGGAAGAAGACGCGCCGTTCGGGTATTCCGGCCTTCATCATGAAGCCCGGCGCGGCCGAGGCGGCGATGGTGCCGAGGATCGTGAAGGATTCGCGCACCGCGAACAGCGTGGAACGTTCGTGGTAATCGAGCGTCAGCTCCGGCCCGAGCGCGTAATGCGAAAGCCCGTAGATGGTGCTGAACAGGAAGTAGAGGATGAAGGTGGTCCCGAACCATAGCGCGGCGATTCCGCCCGAGAGGCCCCACGGCGGATTGAGCAGCGCGAAGAACGCGAGCGCGCATAAAGGCGCTCCGACGACGATATACGGCCGCCGCCGGCCCCATCGCGTCTGCGTGCGATCGGAGATCCATCCGAGGAACGGATCGCTGAGCGCGTCGAGTGAGCGTGCAATCGCAATCGCAATCGCGAGGTAGCCGAGCGGCACCAGCACCACGTCGGCATAGAACTTCGGCATCAGGACGAAGATCGGGATGACCATCGCGGCGCCGGCGAAGTTGGGCGCACCGTAGAGCAACCTGATGTTCCATGGCAGATGCTCCGGGAGCGGGTTCGGCGCGTTGCGGCCGACGCCCGGCGTGCTCTCGCTGGTAACAGTTGCCTTCGAACTCATTTGCCCCCGAGCCCCAATTCCATCCCGGCGCGCTCGCCCCACGCGTGTCTGGCGATCCGGATCAACAGGCAGGATATATCCTTTTAGCAAGAGCGCGGCGTGTAAGGAACGCTGGAATATGTCCGCGGGAGGCGAGGGTTCAAGCGCCCGACCTTATGGTCCTGCGCCGGGGTGATGCTTGGACGCGCCTAAAGCGCTTTCAGCCGACCGCTCGCGAGACGCCCGACCATGCGGCGCGCAGCCTCGCCGAGCGCGCCCGCGCGATGCCATCGGCTGTACTCCTCGATAGTCAGCCCGCGCGCGGCCTCCAACGCGACGGAAAGAGCCGCGAGCACATAGACCTGCGCGAGCACGCTGATTCGTGGGGCAAGGCCGAGGACGCCGCCCTCGCGCTTGACCGGCAGATGGAGCACCAGATCGGCAAGCTGTCCCAGTTCGGACTGCGGATTTCCGGTGACCGCGATCACGTGCGCGCCGTGGTCCCGTATCGCCATCGCGGCCTGGCATAATTCGCTCGTGTTGCCGCTGTTGGAAATCGCGATCACGACGTCCTTGGGATGGACCTGGCCGAGGCTGCCATGGAGCGTCTCAGTCGCGTGGAGAAATGTTGCGGGTGTTCCGACAGAGCAAAGCAGGCTCGCGGCGTAGCGCGCGACGTGCTCGGGCTTGCCGACGCCGGTCACGTGGACGCGTCCGCCGCGGGCAAGCGTGGCCTGGACCATGTCGACCGCCCGCGAGATTGCGCCGATATCGAGCTCCTGCCGGAGCGCGGACATCTCCTCGATTGCGACATCGAGGAAACGGCTGACCTCGGTCTTGAGGTCGAAAGCCCCCGCGTTTCCGCGCGCGACCTTTTTCCTGGGCGCGGGAGCGGCCGGCAGCGGACGTCCGTAAAGTTTCAGGATCTTGTCGCGAAGCTCGAAGCCCGAAGGGAATGCGCCCAGGCGCTGGACGCACACCGCCGCGGCGGCATTGGCAAGGCGTCCGATCTCGGGCCACTTGAGGCCCCATCTGAGACCCGCCATCACGCCGCCCAGAAACGCGTCGCCCGCGCCGGTCGTGTCCACGGCCTTTACCTTGAAAGCCGGGACGCGAAGCGCGGTGTCTTTGGCCGAGATGGCGCATCCGTCGGCGCCGTGCGTGATAATAACCGCGGCATTGCCGTAGCGGCGGCGAATCTCCTCGCCGATACGGAGCGGGTCGTCGTCAACGCCGGCCAGTTCGCGCGCCGCGCGCTTGGCGGGCTTGAGATAGGTTGCAAGGCGAAGCGCCTGTTCCAGCTCGGCGCGGGTGCCGAGTGTACTCAGTGCGTCGGAGGGTGGAACGTCAAGGTCGAGCACGCTCGGGATCGAGTTCTCGCGCGCGTACTTCAGAATCGCGATTACGGTCTTGAGCGGGACCTGCGAAATTTCCGTCGAGACCATGCGGGCCCGGCGGATAAACGAACCGTGGCGCCGGCGCACTTCCGAAGGCGTCAGTTCGGCGGTGGCGCCGCGAACCATGTAGATGGCGCGGTTGCCCGCGGGATCGACGAACACGGTCGCGTAGGAGCTAGCCGAACCGTCGAGCGTGAGATGGCGATGGATGCCGAGACTTTCCATCCCTTCGCGCAGGAATTCGCCGTTGCGATCATCGCCCATCTTGCCGAACACGCCGGTTTCAAGCCCGAACACCCGCGCCCATCCGAGATGGTTCAGCACCACGCCGCCGACCAGACGCTGCTCCATCGCAAGACCGGCGGGTCCGTGCCCGTTGGCGTCTAGGATTATCTTTTCGTCGGCGCTGATGATCCGGGGAGTGCGGTAGAACAGGTCAACGACCATGCTTCCGCATCCGGCGACGTCGAGCTTCGGTTCAGCCATGTTGATGCGTCACGGTGCGGGCCGCCGGCAAGTCGGTCCGACTCACCCAGCCCGGCTCAAGGCTCAAGGCGCTTCGCTCCCTAAGTGCGGCAAAGCGCCGGGCGAATTCGCGCCGCTCGGTCTCGTTGAGGGACGGCGTGCCGCGGGCGACCGCGTCGCTCTGGATAACGCCGAGTTCGGCGAGCGCCGCCTTAAGGCATGCGATCGCGGGCTGATAGCGGCCCGCAGCGCGCGCGAACAGGCACGCGTCGCGAAAGCCCTCGAGCACCGAGCGGTATCGTTCCATCAGCGCGGCGTCCTGCGCGCGGCATACCTGCCACGCGCGTTGCCATTCGCGCGGCATCGGATTGGCCGGTCCCGCGACGATTCCATAGGGGAGAGCGCGCCGCGTCAGGTAGCGGTTCCAATAATGGCGCGCGCGCCCGGCAAAACCGGCGGCGGGCGCGAACAAATCGAAGATTAGCAGCGGGTTTCCCGCATAGATTGCGAACTCGTGCGCAAGCTTGAAGTTCGAGGCGGCGCGCGTGTAGTTGCCGAGCACCGACTTGTTGGCCGTCACCTTGATGCCGCGGATGTAATCGAGCCGGCTCATCCGCTTGACGTCGCGGGTATGGAGATGGAGCGCCTGGCCGGGCGCGTGAATCTCGGAGTTATCGTAGAGGAAGACCGGGATCGCGCGGCCCGCGCGCTCAAACACGCCGCCCAATTCGCGCGTTACAAGATCGACCGGATCCTCGAGGTCGCGAACCGAGAGCGGTGCGATAACCGCCGCATCGGCACCGAACTCAAGCGCGAAGACGAGGTTTTCGGCCGTCTCGCGCCGGGTATGGGCGGTAATGCCGAACCATACTTCGACTGGGCGTTCGCGCGTGGCGCATCGGCGGCATTCCTCAAGCACGATACGGGAGACTTCCTGGCGGCGCGGGTTGTCCATCCGGTCCCATTCGCCGGTCGTTCCCGCAGAGAACAGGATGTCGGCGCCGGCGCCTTCCTGGACGGCGAAACGGACGAGCGCGCGCTGCTCCGCCTCGATAATGCGTCCGTCCGTATCGAGAACCGTGATGAGCGGGATCGAGAGTCCCGGCCGGGGCGCATAGCTTTCCAGACTGTGTGACGGACCTGTTTCCATCAGCACCTTGCGCCCATCATCCGCGCATCACCCACGGCAGCGCAATATCCTACAGCAGCGCAATCCCCAGGTAGGTCTTGAAAGTCCAAACCTGACCCTGCGAAGCATAGTTCTTGATGAAGGCGCTGAGCCGCACTCGATAGTTGCCGTCCTTGGCGCGCGCTTCGGGTGGGGGGTTGTGCGCGTAAAGGCCCTGCTTGCACGCCGCGATCACCATCTTGTCGAGATCAGCCACGCCGGAATGTTGTTCGAGAACGATCTCCTTCAACTGGCCGTTGGCGTTCATCGTTGCGGTTAGTATTACCGGCTTGGTTTCCCTGGGCAGTTGGAGCCGGTCAATGGGATCCTCGCGTTCCAGCGTTTGCATCGCTTCGAACACCTGGTCCATAAGGCGCCCGGAAAAATTGCTGAACTGGGCGGCCTTCGCATTGAGCAGTCGTTCCTGGCCGGGGCGCTTCCCCGAGCCCACGTAGCGAACCGAACCCGAGGACTCGAGGCCGCCGCTTATCTCGTTCGGCTTGACGTTGCCGGCGACCGCCTTGACCGCCGCCGACGGCATCGTCAACGCGGTGGCGCCCGCGTCCGAGGTCGTGAGCGTGTTCAGGTCGGTGATGACGTGTGGTTCGCCCGGGACCAACGGTGTCGAAGGCGGCGGCGGTGGCGGCGGTGGCGGCGCGGGCGCCGGTTTCCGGAAGAGGCTGCATCCGGCAATCCCCCATCCGAGCGCGATTGCAAAAGCGGTAAGACCGAGGCGTCCAGATTTTCCCTTCATCGCATCAAGCCGGAATCCCTGTCGAGAGCGAGAATTTTAGGTCGCGCGTTATTGTAGTCCTTGAGGAACGCGTCGAACAGTTCCTCGCCGAGCCTTCTCTCGTCGGCGCGCACCGCGGCGTTGTCGGCCTCCGCGATAGCGTCGCCGATCCGGGCCAGGAATTCGAGTGCCGGCGAATAGAGAAATTCCGCTGTGAAAACCGCCCGATAGTCGAAGACTCCGCCGGACTCGGCGCGCGAGGAAAACCGCACCTGAAGCCCGCCGTTGCCCTCAGCGACCGTGCGCAGAAAGTCCCCCGCGATCAACCGCCCCATCTGATGGACTACCGGCGGCGCGATAAGTCTCGGCACCGCGTTCATCCGGCTCTCCATACCGACCGCGCCGTCGCGGCGCGTGTAATCGGCCGTGAACGCGATGTCGTCCAGGCCGAAGTCCATCCCGAGCCGTCTGACACGGAGCGAGGTGCGCGCGTAATGCGTCCCGCTTTCGATTTTGTCGATCGCGATCGGCGTCCCCGCCGGCCGATACGACGCGTCGAACGGCGTCAGCATCCCGTCGCGCACCATCATCACGAGCCATATCGTGCCGCGATCGAATCCCGCGCGCATCCAATAATTTCCATGCGAGTCGGTGAAGTCGCTCTCGACGGTGACCGTGGTCATCACGCGGTTGTAGAAGCGCTCGAGATGGACGAAGCGCTTAAGCGCCTCGGGGCGCACCTCGGCCTTGAAATTGACCAGCACGTAAGGTCCGCCGGGCTGGTCGAATTCGTCTAGGACGTTTCCAATCTTCAAGTAATGGTTTAATTTTATCCAAAGCGTTGGCAGGTCGCGGCTGAAGCGCTCCTCCGCGGCGACATCATGGTGGTTGAACGCGCCGGGCTCGGTGTCCCAGGGCGGCTTGAGATCGCCGTAGGTCTCGCGCAGGACAGCGGCGCCCGCGTCCACCAGCGCCCCCGCACCGAAAGTGTTGGTTTGAATTTCGCCGCCGAGCTTGCCGACTACCGACGAGATGTCGCCATCCTTCGCCGCTTCGGGCGAGGGTTTGAGCGTGAAATACGCGGCCATCTGAAACGGCGCGGTCGGAGGCTCGAATTTGGGCGCTGACGTGTAGAGATAATCGTGCTCGAGCGGCCGGCCCGTCACATAAATTGCGTGCTCGCCGTCGGGCAAGCGTATCCACGGCACGTTGTCGTCGGAATAGAGCGCCGCGGCCCGAATCAGGGTCGATTGGCGTGGCGGCAACTCGTCGAGGACTTGGTCCAGCGAGGCGGTCCATGCGGGATGGAAGGCTATCTTGCGTTGGAAGGCGAGCTGGCGCTCCAAGAGCACAAGCGCACGCGCGGCGCGCTCCGGTCCCGGCGGCGCAAGTTCCACGACGGGCGCAAAAAGCGTGCGGTCGGGGGGCGCAAAGCCGGATACCGGCGCCGGCGTCTGGGGCGCAATCGGAGTCGGCGGTCTGAGCGCTTGCGACCCAGCCCAAACCGGCGCGCCAAGAAGCAGAATCAGGGCAGTGGCGGCCATCAACAGGGTTCGCGTGAGGCTCCCCGGGTGAATTGTATGCCGCGGCTCGGGATGGTATCCTCGTTTACAGTAACAAGAAGCCGAGTTTGCCAGATGAAACCTGGAATTCATCCCGAATACCGCCGCTGCGTGGTGACGTGCGCGTGTGGGAACACATTCGAGACGCGTGCGACCGTGCATGAGCTGCAGGTCGAAGTATGTTCGCGGTGCCATCCGTTTTATACCGGACAGCAGCGTCTGGTCGATACTGCGGGCCGCGTCGAACGTTTCAAGCGCAAGTACAGCAAGTTCAGCCTAAGTTAGCATATGAGCTCCCGCCACCTCGGACGCTGAGACGCGTCCGGGTGCGCGGGGGATTTGGTTCTTTCCGGGAGACTGGAAGCGCCGCCGCGCGCCGTCTCCCAATTTTATGCCCGCGGCCAACTCTTCCCAGGGGAAATGCTCGACAAACTTAAGGGAATCGAGGACCGCTTCGCCGAAATCGAGAAGCGGCTTAGCGACCCCGCGGTACACGCCAATCAACGCGAATACGCGGCTCTCGCCAAGGAGCGCTCGCAACTTGCGGATGTGGCGCGATGCGCCGGCGAGTATCGCCGCCTGACGGACGAGATCGCCGAGCATAGGGCGCTCGCCGAGGGCGACGACGCCGAGCTTCGCGAGCTGGCGCGCTCGGAGTTGCCCGCGATGTTGGAACGGCAGCGCAAGCTCGAAGAAGAGCTGAAGCGGCTGCTCATCCCGCGCGACCCCAACGACGAAAAGAACGTGATCCTCGAGATCCGCGCGGGGACCGGCGGCGCCGAGGCTTCGCTGTTCGCGGCGGAACTCTTCAGGATGTACACCCGCTACGCCGAGCATCACGGATGGAAGGTCGAAGTGCTGAGCCTTTCCGAAACCGGCCTTGGCGGAATCAAGGAAGTCGTCGCCAGTATCAACGGGCGCGGAACCTATTCGCGCCTGAAGTACGAAGGCGGCGTGCATCGCGTTCAGCGCGTTCCCGAAACCGAGGCGTCGGGCCGAATCCACACCTCGGCGGTCACGGTTGCCGTGATGCCTGAGGCGGACGAGGTCGATGTCAGCATCAACGAGGAAAAGGACCTCCGGATCGACGTGATGCGCGCGTCGGGGCCCGGCGGCCAGAGCGTCAATACCACGGACTCCGCGGTCCGTATCACGCATCTGCCGACCGGGATGGTGATTGTGTGCCGCGACGAGAAATCGCAGCACAAGAACAAGGCCCGCGCGCTCAAAATCCTGCGCGCCCGGCTGCTCGAACAGGCGCGCCAGGAGCAGGAAGCCAAAATTGCCGAGGCGCGGCGCTCGATGGTCGGCACGGGCGACCGTTCCGAGCGTATCCGCACCTACAACTTTCCGCAGTCGCGTGTCACCGACCATCGCGTCAACCTGACGCTCCATCAGCTCGACCTCGTGCTTGACGGGCAACTCGATCCGATTATCGACGCGCTCGCGACCCAGGACCAGGCGCAGGCGCTCGGCGCCTGAGCAACGGCGATGGAACCGGGAGAGCTTCAAGGCGAGCCTCGGTCTTTGCCCGAGGTCCTCGCGCAGGCAACCGCGCGCCTTAAGCGGGCCGGCGTGCAAACGCCGCGGCTTGACGCGGAGCTCCTGCTCGCCGAGGCGTGCCGCCTCTCCCGCGCGGAACTTCTCACGCGGCGCGAGCCGCTGAGCGAATCCGAGTCGGAGCGGTTCGACGCGATGCTCTCGCGACGCGGGAGGCGCGAGCCGCTTGCCTATATCCTCGGGCGCAAGGAATTCTTCTCGCTCGATTTCGAAGTAAATCCGCAGGTCCTGATTCCGCGTCCTGAGACCGAGACGCTTGCCGCCGCCGCGCTCGATTTTCTGAAGGCGCGAGGCGAAGCGCGCGTGCTCGATATCGGAACCGGCTCGGGAATTCTCGCCGTAACGCTTGCGGTGAGCGAGCCGCGTGCGCGAATCGTCGCGACCGACGTCTCAAGCGGCGCGCTCAAAGTCGCGCGGCGAAACGCGCGGCGTAATCGATGCGCCGAGCGAATCGAATTTCTCCGGGCCGACCTGTTTCCGCCCGGCGCCGAGCGCTTCGACTTGGTCGTGTCGAATCCGCCGTATATAGAGGATCAATTAATCGACGCTCTTGCGCCCGAGGTCGCGCGTTTCGAGCCGCGCACGGCGCTCGCGGGCGGCGCGGACGGGCTTGATTTTTATCGGCGGATTGGAGCGCGCGCTCGAACGAGGCTCAATCCCGACGGCGCGCTGATGGTGGAGATTGGAGCGGGGCAGGGTGCAAAGGTTGGCGAAATTTTCGAGCGCTCCGGATTGAAAGTTGTCGCGGTGCTCCGCGACCTGGCCGGAATCGAGCGAGTGGTTCACGCTCGGGCGTGACCCGTCGGAGGCGGCGATGGACAAGATGATCATCAGGGGAGGCGTGAGACTGGCGGGCGAGGTCTCCGTCAGCGGCAGCAAAAACGCGAGCCTGCCGATCCTGATGGCGGCGTTGCTGACTGACGAGCCGGTTGTGATTCGCAACGTTCCCCGCCTTCGCGACGTCGCAACCGCGCTCGCGCTGCTCCGGGGACTCGGCGTCGAGAGCCGATGGACCGGCGAGCATGAGATCGAACTGTGCGCCGCGCGCGTGACTTCGCATGAAGCGCCCTACGAGATGGTCAAGACGATGCGAGCGTCGTTCGTCGTGCTCGGACCGCTGCTCGCCCGCACGGGACGCGCGCGGGTTTCGACGCCCGGCGGATGCGCGATCGGCGCGCGCCCGGTGAATCTCCATATCAGCGGAATCCGCTCGCTCGGCGCTCGCGTCCAGCTTCGCCACGGCTACGTCGAGGCGCACGCCGAGCGTCTTTCGGGCGCCCGAATCTGGCTCGACACGCCCTCGGTCGGCGCCACGGAAAACATCATGATGGCCGCGGTGCGCGCTCGCGGACGGACTCAGATCGAGAACGCGGCTCGCGAACCCGAGGTGCAGGACCTGGCCAGGTTTCTTGCCGCGATGGGCGCGAAGATAGAGGGCGCGGGCAGCCACGTGATCGAGATCGAAGGCGTCGAGCGCCTGCGCGGCGCGGAGCATGCGGTTATCGCCGACAGAATCGAGGCCGGCTCGCTTGCGATCGCCGCCGCGATAACCGGCGGCGACGTCACGATTCGCCACGCGCCCAACGAGCAACTGGACGCCGTTCTCACCAAGCTTCGCGAGATGGGAGTCGCGCTCGCGGTCGAGGACGATACGCTTCGGGTCAGCGCCGGCGCGCCCGCGCTTCGTCCGGTTGAGCTTCGCACCCTGCCGTATCCCGGTTTTCCGACCGATCTTCAGGCGCAGATGATGGCGCTGGTGACGCAGGCCGCCGGCACTTCGGTTATCACCGAAACGATTTTCGAAAACCGGTTCATGCACGCGCTGGAACTGATGCGCATGGGCGCGGATATCGTAATGAAGGGTCCCACCGCGGTCGTGCGCGGCGGCGCGCGGCTTCAGGGCGCGCCCGTGATGGCGACCGATCTGCGCGCGAGCATGAGCCTCATCCTGGCTGGTCTCGCCGCCGAAAACACCACCGAGATAAGCCGCGTGTACCATCTGGACCGCGGTTACGAGGCGCTCGACAGCAAACTCGCCTCGCTTGGCGCGCGGATTGAACGGGTCAATGAATAGGTCCGTCGCGATGAAGGTAAGGATTCTGAAATCGGGAACGCCCGCGCTCAAGCGGTTTCTCGCCGCGATGCTCGCGCGGCGCGGCGGTTCCGGCGGCGCAGAGACGGATGCCGCGGTTGCGGACATCATCACGGGCGTCCGCACGCGCGGAGACCGCGCGCTTATCGAATACACCGAACGCTTCGACCGCGTGAAGCTCACCCCGAAGCGGCTTCGGGCGACCGCCGACGAATTGAAGCAGGCGCTCGCCGCGCTCGCGCGCGAGGAGCGCGCGGCGCTGGAACTCGCCGCGCGCCGAATCACCGCGTTTCATCGCCGCACGCTGGAGAAGCCGTTCATCTATCGCGACGAACTTGGCGTCCGGCTCGGACAGACGGTCCGTCCGCTCGACCGGGTCGGAATCTATGTGCCGGGCGGGATGGGCGCGTATCCCTCGAGCGTGCTGATGAACGCGCTCCCCGCAAAAGTTGCGGGCGTGCGCGAGATCGTGATGGTCACGCCGCCGTCGGAGCATGGAGAGCGGCCGGCGCTGTTGGCGGCCGCGGCTATCGCCGGAGTCGATGAAGTTTACCGCGTGGGCGGAGCGCAGGCCGTCGCCGCGCTCGCCTACGGCACCGCGACGATTCGCCCGGTGGACAAGATCGCCGGTCCCGGCAACGCCTGGGTGCAGGCGGCCAAACGGATGGTTTACGGCGCGTGCGATATCGACAAGATCGCCGGGCCAAGCGAGGTGCTTGTGGTGGCCGACGATTCGGCGCGCCCCGACTGGGTCGCCGCCGACCTGATCGCGCAGGCCGAGCACGGCTCCGGCGACGAGGCGGCCGTGATGGTCACGACCTCGGAGCGAGTCGCGGACGCGGTCATGCGTGAACTCACTCTCGCGCTTCGAGATTTGCCGCGCGCCGAATCGGTCAGGACCGTGCTCGCGCGCCGCGGCGCGTTTGTCGTTGTCAACGATCTCGAAGAGGCCTTCGATATCGTGAACCTCATCGGACCCGAGCACCTGGAACTGGAGATACGAAATCCCGCGCGATGGGTCTCACACGTCAGGGCCGCAGGCGCGGTATTCCTCGGCGGCGAGAGCCCCGCGGCGTTCGGCGACTACCTTGCCGGCCCGAACCACGTCCTTCCCACGGGCGGCTCGGCGCGATTCGCCTCTCCGCTCGGCGCGTACGATTTCCTGAAGCGAACCAGTATAATCCAGTGCTCGGGCAAGGCCCTTTCGAAACTCGGACCGGCGGTTGCGCGGCTTGCCCGGATGGAGGGATTCGAAGGTCACGCGCGCGCGATGGAAGTGCGCCAACGCCCGCGCGGGAAGAACTGACTATGGCGACCAAGCATAGCGAAAAGAGAGGCGCGCTCGCGGCGGCAAACGCCGAGGCAAAGACCGGGGCCGGTTCGCGACCGCCCAGAATTGCAAGCCTCAAACGCAAGACCCGCGAGACCGACGTAACCGTCAATCTCGCCCTCGACGGCTCGGGCAAAGCGGCGGTTTCGACCGGCGTCCCGTTTCTCGATCATATGCTCGACAGCTTCGCCCGCCACGGGTTCTTCGACCTGGAGATCGCCGCGAGCGGCGATCTTGCCGTCGATGAGCATCACACGGTCGAGGACGTCGGTATCGTGCTCGGAAAAGCGTTCGCCACGGCGCTCGGCGATCGCTCGGGAATCCGGCGCTTCGGAGAGGCGATGGTGCCGCTCGACGAGGCGCTGTGCTCGGTCGTCGTCGATATAAGCGGACGCTCCTACCTTGCCTACAACGTTTCGATTCCGCAGGAGCGGGTCGGCAGCTTCCAGACCGAACTGGTGCAGGACTTCATGAAGGCGCTCGCCGACAATGTCGGGATGAACCTTCATCTGAATCTGGTGGCCGGACGCAATCCGCATCACATAATCGAAGCGGCTTTCAAGGCGCTGGCGCGCGCGATGGATCAGGCGACCTCGATCGAACCTCGGGTTTCAGGCGCGCTCTCGACCAAGGGAACTCTATCCGCGTGAGCGGATCGCAACGGCCGCCTGGCCCGAAACGGAATCCGCGGTGTTCGAGTCATTCACGGTAATCCCCGCTATCGATCTGAAGGGCGCCCAGGTGGTGCGCCTGCTCAAGGGCGAGATGGATCGCGCGACGGTTTACGGCTCCGATCCTGCGGCGGTGGCGCGCCGGTTCGAGAGCGAAGGCGCGCGGATGCTCCATGTCGTCGATCTGGACGGCGCGGTTGCGGGCGAGCCGAAAAATCTCGACGCGGTGCGCGCGATACGCGGCGCGGTCCGATGCGCGCTCGACGTGAGCGGCGGGCTTCGCACGATGGAATCGATCGAAAGCGTCATTGCGGCCGGCGCGGACCGCGTCTCGCTCGGTTCGGCCGCATTCCTGAATCCGCAACTGCTCAAAGACGCGTGCAAGGCTCATCCCGGCAAGGTCTTCGGCTCGCTCGATCTGCGCGACGGCAGGCTCGCGATCAAAGGATGGGTCGAAACGAGCACGCTCACGGTTGAAGAAGCGGCGCGGCGGTTTCGCGACGCGGGAGTTGCCGCGCTGATCGTGACCGATATTGCGCGCGACGGGACCGAGAGCGGAGCCAACGTTGAGTCACCGGCGCGTACCGCCAAAACTTCCGGTCTTCCCGTGATCGCGTCGGGCGGCGTGGCGGCCCTCGACGACGTGCGCCGTCTCGCGCGGCTTTTCAATGAAGGAATCGTCGGCGTGATCGTCGGGCGCGCCATTTACGAGGCGCGCTTCACGGTAGCCGAAGCGCTCGCCGCTGCGCGCGCTTGACATCGCGGGCGCCCTGACGCGATAACCGCGCCATGGCGCGAATCAAAATCGAACGATTGCTCAATCTCGGCGCTCCCTACACGCCCGAGATGCAGCAGGGCGGAAAACGGCCCGAGCCGACCTGGACCACGCTCGCAAGCCAGGTGGCGGAGGCCGAGGCGCTCGGCTTCGATACCGTCATGGCGGTCGAAACCCAGCACGACCCATATCTAATCCTGGCGATCGCGGCGCAGCATCCCGCGCGCGTCGAGCTTGCCACCGGGATCGCGCTCGCCTTTACCAAAAGCCCGGTCGCAACCGCCTACACCGCCTGGGATATTCAGCGCATGAGCGGCGGACGCCTCGTGCTCGGCCTGGGTTCGCAGGTCAAAGGCCATGTGACGCGGCGCTTCGGGATGCCGTGGAGCAAGCCCGCGCAACGGATGAAGGATTACGTCGGCGCGATGCGCGCGTGCTGGAAGACGTGGCAGACGGGCGAGCCGCTCAACTTCCGAAGCGAACACTATAATCTCTCGCTGATGACGCCGAATTTCGCGCCGACGCCGGTGACGAATCCGCACATCCCGGTCCTGATCGCCGCGGTGCAGGAGCGGATGCTGCAGGTAGCGGGCGAAGTGTGCGACGGCGTGCGCCTGCACGGAATCGTCACGCGCAAATATCTCGACGAGATCGCGTTCCCGAACCTGAAAAAAGGTTTTCAGAAAGCGGGGCGGCCGGAATCCGAATGGGCTAATTTCCAGATCGGCGGCGGCGGGTTTCTCTGCGTCGCGTCCGACAAGGACTCGCTTGCGCGTGCGGTCGAAGGCCTGAAATCCACGATCGCCTTCTATGGCTCGACGCGTTCGTACCGTTCGAGCTTTGAACTCGACGGATGGGGCGACACGGCGGAGCAGTTGCATCGGCTGTCGGTCCAGCAGAAATGGCGCGAGATGCCGGCGCTGGTAACCGAGGAGATGGTGCACGCGTTTGCGGCGGTCGGCACCTACGCGGATATCGCCTCGGCGATGAAGAAGCGGTTCGCCGGCGTCAATCGGCTGAGTTTCGATATCCCGGTTCGCAACGATCACGATCGCGGAGTGTTGAAGGAAATCCTGCAGGACCTCCGCCGCGAATAAGCGCAATTGCGATAAACGACGGGCGCCGAGGGTCGCAAGATCGCGGGCGCCCTTCGCTTTGTGGTGACTTGACGGCGAAGTCCGCCCGTCAGATCGATACCGGCATCGGACGCCCGATGAGTTGTTCCACGCTCGGGCAGGAAGCGCGCATATGGCGCTCGAACTCGCCGCGTTCCATCCGCGGCGCAAGAAAACGATCGCGTCCCCAGTTGGTGAGCATGTAGTAGCGTTCAATCGCCGCTTCGCCGCGCGGCACGACACCCTTGTGGAACAGGTATCTCCAGGTGAGAACGTGGCGCGCCTCTTCCGGTTTGACGATTTTGTTCACCTGCTCGGCAAGCTGAGCGGCTAGCGGATGACGCCATTCGGCGCACGCCCTCAACACCAGCGGAAACGCGCGTTCCAGCGCGAGCGTTTCCACTCCACCAAGGACCGCCATGATGTCCAGCACCTTTTGCGTGTTGACGGCTGGATCGTCCGTGGGATCGAGGAAATTCGCTCCCTGCTGGAATCCGTCCTCCGCGACCGGCTCGGCGGCGATTCCACCCATCTCATAGTAAGCCGCGCCGAAGATTTTGTCGCCGTGGCCGGCTTCCTCGGCTGACTGCTGGTTAAGGGCGACGAAGGCCGCGTCACGCACCTCGGGCGCGAGCTCCGACCTGATGGCGCATCGCGCGGCCCGATACGTCGGGTCCTGACCGGCCTTTTCGGTCACCGCATACCCGCGCAGCATCATGTAGAAGTCCGCCACCGTCATCGGCTTACCCTCGTAATCGGTGGCGACCAGCGGGTCCGGGTCGATTCCCCGCTCGGAGAGCCGTGCGCGCGCGCCAGGCAATTGCGCACGCATCTTTTCGAGCAAGAGCTGGTTCTGGCGTTCGCGCTCGGCGCGAATCGCGGCCGGATCGAAGACGCTTTGAGCGGCGGTGTCACGATCAGCCATGATGCGACTCGATCTCCTTCAAATTGAACCTAACAATCGTTAGGAACACTAGCGAACCGCTGCCGCGCGGGCAAGATGTCAAACGCGTGAGGGTGGCGCGGGAGCGGCAGTTCTGCTAGGCAGCGGATGATTGTCTTTTTCAAGATGATTGTCTTTTTCAAGGAGAATGCGATGCCCGCGAATCGCCGCCCCACCAGATTAAAATCAAGACCGCCAGTGCCGATCCGAAAGCTCACCGAGGAAATGATGTGGTCGCTGTGGCGCGCCTTCGCGCTGGTCGCGGCGATCGAACTGGACGTCTTCACCCGTATCGACGCGGGAAAGACCACGGCGCGCGAAATCGCCGAGGACGCGGGCGCAGATGAAGCCGCGATGCGCCGCCTGCTCGACGCCCTGGTGGCGCTCGGATACCTGAGACGCGTGAAGGATCGCTATGCGCTGGAGGCGCTCGCGAAAACATGCCTGGTGCGCGGCGGCGATCTGTACATGGAAGGCGCGGCGATGATCGCGCGCGGACTCACGATGGGTTGGATGCAGCTTGCGGAAGTGGTGCGCACCGGCAAACCCGCCGTCCAGGAAAATTCCGAGGCTCGCGCGCGCCAGTTCTTCCCGGTGCTGGTGAGAAGCCTGTTTCCCGCCAACTATACCGCCGCGCGGGCCGCCGCGGCGTCGCTCGCTCGCGACCGCCGTCATCCGATCGCGAGCATCCTCGATGTCGCCGCGGGCTCGGGCGCGTGGTCGATTCCATTTGCCGAACGGTTTCCCAAGGCCCGTGTCACCGTGCTCGATTTTCCCGAGGTGACGCCGATCGCCCGCGAATACGCCACGGCGCACGGCGTCGCGGAGCGCTACGAATTCCTGGAGGGCAATCTCCGCGAGACGGACTTCGGGCGCGACTGCCGCGACCTCGTGATCCTCGGGCACATCGTGCATAGCGAAGGCCCGGAGTGGGGCCGGCGGCTCATCGAAAAATCCGCCGCCGCGCTGCGCAAGGGCGGAACGCTCATGATTGCCGAGATGGTTCCGAACGATGCGCGCACCGGGCCCGCGCCTGAGATGCTGTTCAGCCTGAACATGCTGATCCATACGGGCGAGGGCGACGTGTTCACGATGGCCGATTATCGCAAATGGCTTCGTGCGGCGGGCCTCGGCAACGTGAGGACGCTGAAGACGGCAGCGGCGCCGTCGCCGCTCATTTTCGCGACCAAGTGACGAATGCGGGCGCGCTTGCGCCCGCATCGCGGCGGCGCGCGCGCAGTCGCCTAGCGCGACATCAACCCTGCCGTAACCATCCGGTAAACCTCGTCGGTTATGCGCAGGCGTTGCTCGTCGTAGCGCGGCGGCTCGTCCCAGTTGCAGAACCAGTTCATCGCTCCGAACATCAGCGAGGCGATTATCTGCGAGTCTTCGCGCTCGAGCGTCTTACCGTATTTTTCGGCGACCCGTTCGACGATCCTGCGGCAGACGCGCGAGTACTCGCGCTTGAAGCGCGCGATTTGCGTCGCATGACGGCCCGAGAGCGAATCGGCCTCGCGCACCAGGACCTTCATCTCGGGTAGGTTGTTCATGTGGTATTCGAGATGGCCCTGGATGAACAGGCGTAGCGCCTCCTCGGGATCGGCGGCCTGTTCGGCGCGTTCCCGTGCGCCTTTCAGCAACTGCTCGAAGGCCCGCCTGGAGATGAGGTAGAGCAGTTCTTCCTTGTTGCGCAGATAGTAGTAGATGCGCGGAAAGGAGATTTGCGCATGCGCGGCGATGTCGCGAATGGACGCGATGCCGAAGCTTTTTTCCGCAAATACCGCGGCGGCCGCCTGCAATATGTGTTCTATATTGGCGTCATAGCGTTCTTCGGGGCCGAGCGTGCGCCGGTTGCTCCTGGCCGCGGCGGCGCGTCTGGACGACGAAGCGGGATGTGATCGTTTCACCCAATCCTCCCTGCGCGGCGTGTCGATCATTCCGATCCGGTTTCCTTGTGATTGTCGGCAGGCGCCCGCGGCCAGGGCGCCACAACCGATTTGGCGGCACTATCGCCTTGAACGCCGGTTCAACCAACCCCCGGTGGCGTCGCGGTAAAACCATTCCTAACCCGCCATCGTAAGGCCGCCGCTCACACTGAGCACCTGCCCGGTGACGAAATCGGCGTCGGACGACGCGAAGAAAGCGACCGCGCCGGCGAGATCCTCCGGCTTGCCGAGCCGCCGAAACGGGATCGCGCGCGCCATCGCCGTAAGCACGCCCTCGCGCCCCTCCATCGCGTCGCGCAGGAGCGCGGTCTCGGTCGGGCCCGGGCACACCACGTTAACGTTGATGCCGTAACGGGCGAGTTCACGCGCGAGCGTCTTGGAAAACGCGATTATCGCGCCCTTGCACCCGGCGTAAACCGCCTCGCCGGTCGAGCCAACGCGTCCGGCGTCGGATGAAATGGAGACTATCTTGCCGGCCTTGCGCGACTGCATCCGAGGCGCGATCGCCTTGCAGCAGTTGAGCACGCCGCGATAGTTGATCGCGATTACCCGGTCCCACGTTTCGGGGGTGCTGTCGAGGAACGGCTCGACCCGGTCCCATCCCGCGTTATTGACGAGGACGTCGATCGGGCCAAGCTCGCGCTCGACGCGATCGGCGGCGGCGAGCGCCTGGTCGAGCCGGGTCACGTCGAGTTCGACGGCGAGCGCGTGGCCAGCCGCGGCGCGGATTTCTTCGGCGGTCGCATTGGCGGCGGCGGTCTGAATGTCCGCGACGGCAACCTTCGCGCCCTCGGCCGCAAGCCGAAATGCGATCGCGCGTCCGATACCCTGCGCGGCGCCGGTTACAATAGCCACTTTTCCCTTCAGCCTGATGCTCGAAGTTTCCATGTTTCTCACAATCGCCTTTTCAAACAAGGATGCTACGCGAACGGGCGCGACAGGAGGATTGTTAGGTCACGGTCCATCCGCCGTCGATAATAAACGGGGCTCCGGTTGCAAACGAAGAGTCGTCGCTGGCCAGGAAGAGCGCGGTTCTGGCGATCTCCTGCGCAACGCCCACCCGCCCGAGGACCGAGAGCCTCGCGGTCTGCTGCTGGTTCATCCCGCCGCTCGCATGAAGCCGCTCGACCATCGGCGTATCGATCGCGCCCGGACAGATACAGTTGACGCGGATATTGTAGCGTCCGTACTCGGCGGCGCCGACGCGCGTAAGCGCGATCACGCCGGCCTTCGCCGCGCAGTACGCCGCCGAGCCGCGAATCGCGACGAGCCCCGCAATCGATGCGGTGTTGATAATCGAGCCGCCGCCGTTGCGGATCATGTGGGGCAGTGCGTGTTTCATCCCGAGCCATACGCCGCGAAGGTTGATCGCGATGACGCGATCGAATCCTTCTTCGCTCAGTTGGGCGAGGAATCCACCTTCGCCTTCAATACCAGCGTTATTGAAAAGCACGTCGGGCGGTCCGAAGTTCTTGACCGTCGCCGCGACCATCGCCTCGGCGTCCTCGCCGCGCGACACGTCGGCGCGAAAGGCGAATGCGTGTCCGCCCTCCGCCTTGATCCGCTGCACGGTCTGGGCGGCGGAAGCCTCATTGATATCGGTTACGGCGACGCTGGCGCCCTCCCTGGCGAATAGAAGCGCGGTCGCCCGGCCCATCCCCGAGCCGCCACCGGTTATAAGTGCCGTCTTTCCGGCAAGCTTCATCCCCAATCTCCTCCGCGAGAAGTCGGTTTTGCGTTTCGCACAATAGCGCATTGCTTCGCGATCGGGTTAACCGTGAGTGGTTGCGGTGAAGCGCGGCGCGGTGTGCCGTCGCGCCCGCGGGTTATCGAGGCGGCTCCATTATGGTTAGGACGCCTTGTTCGCTGCCGTCGTCGACCAGCGCGAGATATTTTCCCGCCGGCGACCAGCTCATCTCGACCAGGCCGCGCGCCGGCCCGTAGGCCAGGACGAAGGCCGACCGGGTCGCGAGCGAGTAGGCGATTATTCTTCGCAATACGCCCGACGTTGTCGGCAAAAACGTGTCCATCGCGGCGTGATCCGATCGCTGCGAATAGGCCATCGTGCTCCGCGCGAGCAGGGCGGGGGTAGTATTAAAACCGAGAGAAACCACTTCGAGTTCGCGTTTGCTGGCGCGCGACAACGCGAGCTGCGCGAGAATCGGCCGGTTGGGAAAGCGGCTTGCCCCGCGAAAGGTGAGAGCGCTGTTGCCCAGGGCGAGCACGTCACCCGCCGAGGTGAACGCCGCCGCCTGCGAAGAAACCACGGTGAGCGCGGGGGCCACGGTTTTGCCGACCCAGTAACGGTAAGTCGAAACGACTCCGTCGACGCCTCGTTGCGCATAGAGAAAGGAGCTCTCGTCGGGAGACCATGCAATCACCCGCATCGGTCCCGGAGCAAAGAGAGGTTTGCATGACGGCCCCTCGCGAGTCAGCAGGACGGGTGGCACGTTTGCTTCGCCCTGGGCGACGGCGTGGTTGCGGCGCGGTCCCCATACCAGCGCCGAAAGCGGGCACTTGACGGCTTCGAATTCCGCGGTGACCATCCCGTTGATTCCAATCACGTAGAGGCCGGCTTTGCCGCGCTTCGGCTTTTTGTCCCGCGATTTCGCCTGCCGCGCTCCGGCCACGGCCGGTTTGTCGCGAAGCGCTAGTGCGATCGTAACCGGATCGAGCCATGCGACGCTTGCGCTCGCAAAATCGCCATCGAAGGTTGCCGCGGGATGGCCCCCGCCGGTGGCGATAAGGTCGCGGACCACGATTTCGAGCCGTTTTTTGCTGGGGTTGTAAACCGCGTAGGCGAGCGACATCCCGTTCTGATTCGCCGCCACGTCGACTATCACGCCGTCCCTTGCGCCTGGACCTCCATCGGCCGCGATAAGGCGCCGCTTCCTCCATCCCGCTCCGCTATAGCCGTAGATCTCGGTTCTTCCACGCTCGGCGCCGACGACTGCGACCTCGGTTCCGTTCTGAAGCCACATCGGCTCGCGTGCCGGGTTCGGCACGAATCCCGCCGGCAGCTTCAGGTTCGCCATTACCTTGACTCCCGGCGTAACGTCCATCGTCGCGGTGTGGACCGTGACGACCGGCAGCATCGCTTTCGGCGGAGTGCGCCTGAAAAACGAACATGCGCCGAGCGAGAGCGCGGCGCAGAGCGCGATGAGAACAAGAAAAGACCTGGCCATCGAAAACCGCTAGTGTAGAAGGGCTATCACTATGATCGCAATCGGAGCTTCTGATGGACAGCCCTCGGCGTAGGCCTTTCACTATGGGGCGCGAGACACGGATCGCGATCCTGTTTGGTGTTTTGATCGCGTTCGCCGCCGTTGCAATACACGATCGCAGCTACGAAGCCGGCCTGCTGTGGGCGAGCACCGCCGCCGCGCTCGTCGCGGGCTTCTATTTTCTCGTGTTCAGGCCCGCCCGCATCCCGCGCGACGCCGTCGTGATGGTCAAGCTTTCGGGTTTGCTGCATGAGGAAACCGGCCATTCGCCGCTCGAGCAGCTCCTCGGGCGCGGATTCCCCTCGCTTGCCCATCTGCGCCACGCGCTCGACGCCGCCGCTGCCGATCCGCGGGTGCGGGCGATCGTGGTCGAGGTCGCGGGTGTGCAAAACGGCCTTGCGGTAGCCGAGGAACTCCATGACATGCTGCGCGCCTCGCGGGACGCGGGCAAGCGGGTTATCGCGGTGATACGCGACGATCTTGCCTCGGTGCGCGATTATCTGATCGCGTCGGGAGCGGGCGAGGTCGTGATCAACCCGGACACGATGGTGGCGATGACGGGCGTCGCGGCGGGAAGCTTCTTCGTCAAGCGCGCGCTCGATCGCTTCCAGGTCCGGGTGCAGACCCTGCAATGGAAGGAATACAAGGGCGCGGCGGAAACCCTGAGCCGCGAGAGCATGTCGCCCGAGCTTCGCGAATCGCTCGAAGCGGTGATCCACGACTGGCGCGAAGTGCTGGTGAACCGGGTCGCGGCGGCGCGAAAGCTCCCGCCCGAGCGCGCCCGGGAACTGACCGGCGCCGGATTCATGAGCGCGCGGGCGGCGCGGATGGCGGGATTGGCCGATCGCGAAGGCTACGTCGAGGATATCCGGGCCGAGTTCGACCCGACCGGCAAGCGCAAGCCGTTCGTCAGCCTCGCGCGCTACCTGCGCCATGCGTACTACGTAAGCGGGCGCGGCAAGCGCGCCCGTATCGGCGTCGTTTACGCGACCGGGCCCGTAATCACCGGCGCCCCGCCGGCGGCCGGCGAGTTTATCAGCGGTGAGGCCACCGCGGCCCAGATTGAGCGCGCCTCGCGGGATCCGCAGGTTGCGGCGATCGTGCTCCGGGTCAATTCTCCGGGCGGTTCGGCGGTCGGCTCGGATCTCGTATGGCGCGCGGTGCGCGAAGCGCAGGGGCGCGGCAAACCTGTGGTGGTCTCGATGGGCGACGTGGCGGCCTCGGGCGGCTATTACGTCGCCGCGGCGGCCGACGCGATCGTGGCCGAGCCGTCTTCGCTGACCGGTTCGATCGGCGTGGTCTATGCGAAGTTCGACCTGTCGGAGGTGCTGGCAAAAGTCGGCGTTGGTCTCGAGTTCGTGAAGAGCGACCCGCACGGCGACGCGCTCTCGATTGCTCGCTCGATGACCGACGCGGAGCTTGGCCAGTTGAATGAAGCGATCGGAAACCTCTACGCGAATTTCACCGCCAAGGTCGCGCAGGGACGAAAGCTCGACGCCGAAGCGACCGAGGAAGTCGCGCGGGGCAGGGTGTGGACGGGAGCCGCGGCCAAGGCTCGAAACCTGATCGACGAGACGGGCGGGATGGCGCGCGCGATTCAACTCGCCCGCGAAAAAGCCGGAATCGGGCGTGATGAGCCGCATGAACTGGTTTCTTTCAGCGCCCCGCGTTTTTCGGCCGCGCTCAGGCTCGCCATTTCGGGCGAGGAACCGGCGACGTGGGCCGAGCCGGTCGCGCGTGCGCTCGGAGTGCCGGCCGGGTGGATGCCGGCGATGACACGAATCCTGTCGCGCGGCGGCACGATGCTGCTCGCCCCGCCGATAGACTTCTGATTGCCGCGGCCGACGCGGAACGAATCGCAAGTCAGAGCGGCGAGCGTTCCAGCTCTTCCCGTATCGAATACATCTTCTGGCGCGCCTCGGTGATATAGGCGTCGAGGTTGCGGCGATGGTTGGCGAAGATGCCGTCGGGCGAGCCGTTCAGGACGACTACCGGAGTCATCACGGCGGCTTTGCCGAGCGCGACGGTCGCCTCGTCGAAAAGTTTTGCCAGAACCGGGTCGGCCTTTATCTGTACTGCATACTCGCGTTTGACGGCCTTCATCATGTGGTAGATGACGTACGCATAGCCCTGCGATCGGTAGAACAGATGGTCGCAGTCCCACCATCTGATGGGGCTGCCGTCGGTGCGCGTGTCGCGATAAAGGCGCGCATGGGCGTCGCCGAGCAGATCGGTCCAGGTCTGGAACAGGCGCACGAGTTCGACGCTTCGCTGATTCAGCTCGGCTGAACTTTCTGGTGTCGCGTGCAGCCCGGCCACGTAAAGCCTGAGATGCTTGATGCCGTCCTCGTATTTCGATTCGGAAGACGGGAAGAGCCAGCGTTGCGGGTCGTAATGGAAATCGAGGTCGGCGGCCACCAGGTTGGGATCGTATTCGTTGGACGAAACCTTGGTCAGATGGTCCTTGAAGACGCGGGTGGTCTCACGCACGGCCATGATGATGCCGATCTGGCGATCGGCGTTGTTGTCGGCGGCCACCTTGGGTCCCCACAGGAAAAAATCGTTCGGACGCCATCCGAAGCCGGTATGAAGCTCGTGATCCATGATGGCGGCCAGCGTCGAGGCGAAAATCTCACCCGGTTTGAACGGCTTGCCGGGCGGAAAATGGGCCTCGATATCGTAGCCGAGATGGTCATGGCGGATCTGTCCGAAGTGAAGCGCGAGACCGCCTCCGATCCAGAGCACAAGAGCCGCCGAGCCGAGGACTATCGCAAGCCGTTTGCGTGACATTGCAGGTTATTTTGTCGATCTCACTGCGTGGGAGTAAACGCCATCGCGGCACTGCACCCGCGCCCTACTTCGCGCGCCGCCGTACCTTCCAGTCGCGGTGTCCCGCGAATAAGTCGATGAGACTGTCGCTCTCTGCAGCAGGATTCTTCGTTTCGCTCGGTACGACGGGCCGCGCGGTTCGGTGCGCTTGGTTGTGTGGCGCCTGCTCGGATGAAGGCGCATTCTCTTCTGCCGCCTTCCTTGCGCTTTAGGTCGAGGGACCGGGGGTTGGATTGTCAGTTCTCGCCAGGCGAAGAATTTTTCTTTCGCTGATCCTCACCCCCGCCATCGGCATCCCGCGAAGCAGGTTTCGCCCAGGATCCGCTTCGACACGGCCTCTTTCCGGCGCGCGAGGAGGCAGCGACGCGCGTCAATAACTATCGTCGCTGAGCTGGTTGTCGCGCCGTTGCATCAGTGATACGAACTCTGCAATCGTTGCGGGACGAAGAACGAGTTGTCCACGACGCCCATGTCGATATACCAACACTCACGATCCGGCGCGTTCGGTCCCGGCATATAGATGATCGAACTCGTGTAGCTGGTCACGTCCACGTCCGCGAGCGCAAGCTGGAACATCCGCTTGTAAGGATAGACGGCAACCAGCGCTCCGGCCACCGGACGATCGCGATAGGTGTTGTAGGCGACGATCGTTTTCCATAGCTTTCCCTGACGGTCATACTGATCGGACGCCGTGATAAACCATCCTTCCGAGTCGATATAGAAGATGCGCCTTGAGATGACGAAGTTGGCGCCCGGCTTCGCGTTCGCCTCGATTATGTACAGATGGCGCATCTCCCAGTTCTCCGGGCATCCCGTAAGCCCGCCGTCCGAAGGGCAGGCCTGCTCGGGCGATCTGCGCGCGTCGACGCAGGCGAGCATATTTTTCTCGCCGAGAAACTTGTACGTGTAGTCGCCGATTCTGCCGGAGAAGCCAAAGTAGGAATCCGGATCGAGGGTCGTCACAAGCGAGGCGCTGTTCGCTGCGCTGACCCCGCCGTACGACGCGCCGCCTCCGCCGCTGAATCCCGGCAGCATCCCGATCGAGTCCGTCAGGACCGCGGGCGACTCGCGGCGCAGCCGCCGCGTCATCGGATTGAACACCCACGTGTCATCTGCGAGGTTCGGATCGATATGGCGATAGCGGATGAGTCCGAAACCGCGCATCGTGGACGGGCTCAGGAACGGATAGAAACCGAAGCGGTAGCGGATGCCGCTTGCCGCCGCGTCGGGATCGGTCGGTACCGGCGGGACCTCGATTCGGCCGATGTTGTTATAAAAGGCGAAGTGTTTGACCGTGAAGAAACTGAGCGTCCGGCCCTTCGAGGCGGCGGAATGGCTGGCCACTTCCGGGTAGCGCAGGTCAACGTCGTCGCTGTAGAGCGGGCGGAACTCGTAGTTCCACATCACCTTGAGCGCGACCTGCGGATCGTTCGGGTCGAGCAGCGGAAACGGCAATCCCGCGGTGTAGTTGCGCAGTGAACCGTTCGGCAGGAGCCTGACCTGCGCGTGATATTTCTCGGTCGCGGCCTTGTAAGGCGGCGGCCATTCGAGCTTCTCGGTCGGCACGATGTCCAGCGTCATCCCGTGCTCGACCAGCAGGTAGTTGCCGGGGCTTAGGAGCCTCTTCACCAGCACCGCGTTGGTCATCGTGACGACGTCGCCGGGTTTGACCTGGGCGCGGACGGGGCCGCTCGTGAGAATCGCAATGGTAAGAACGAGGATCGTGAGCACGGGGATTCGTATTACCCGCACGAGAGCCTCCTTATCGGCGCCGGAAAGCTGTTGCGGCGCAACGCAACTCGAATCCGTATCCAATATCATTAGTATGCTTGTCAAATCCGGCCGCGCGGGCTAATGGCTTGCCCGCGCCCAATTAAATCTCCCTCGATTCGCTGGTTCGAGATACGCAACCGGCTTATGCTCTCCGGTGGGGCCACTGATGGGATCACGGATCGTAGCGATAGTTTCGCTCGCGACGGCGCCTGGCGCGTCGATTGCCAGTGCGGCCGCAAAACCGGACGGCGGCGCGCAAGCGGATAGTTCCGCCGCGCCCGAGCCTGCTTGCCCGACGCGCCGCGCGGGCCGATTCGGCGTTCCCGATGCGACGATGACCGCGACGCATGGTCTGCCGATGGCGGCACATCGTGTCGGCTGGATGGTCCACGTGCATCCGTGGGCGAAGACTCCCGCGCAAACCTTGGCGCACTGAGGAACCCGACTGGCTGCGAATCTCCAGAGCGCGGCGAAGCCCGCGATGACGAATGCGCATGCGGCCTTGGCGCCCGCGGCGGTCGAACTCGTCTCGGTCAGCAAATCCTACGACGCTGTCGCCGCGGTAAAGGAGCTTTCCTTCGCGATCGCGCGCGGACAGATTTTCGGACTGCTCGGGCCCAACGGCGCGGGCAAGACCAGCACGCTTCGGATGATGGTCGGAATAACCATGCCCGACGGCGGGGAAGTGCGGCTCTTCGGCGAGCCTTTCGACCGGCGCAATCTCGCGCGGGTCGGCTATCTGCCCGAGGAGCGCGGCCTTTACCGCCGGATGACGGCGCTCGCCAACCTGGTTTTCCTCGGACAACTGAACGGGCTTGGCGCGCGCGAGGCCCGCTCCCGCGCGAGGGCGTGGGCCGAGAGGCTCGGACTGGCGGACTGGATGGAACGCAAGGTCGAAGAACTGTCCAAGGGGATGCAGCAGAAGGTGCAGTTTATCGCCGCAGTGCTCCATGAGCCCGACCTGCTCATCATGGACGAGCCGTTCGCCGGGCTCGACCCGGTCAACACCGTGCAACTCAAGGACGTGCTGCTCGAACTCAAGAACTCAGGCCGCGCGATCCTCTTCTCGACCCATCGGATGGAGCAGGTCGAGAAGCTCTCGGACGCGATCTGCCTGCTCGACCGCGGACGCGCGGTGCTGTCGGGAAGCCTGCGCGAGATCAAGGCGCGCTACGGCAAGCGCTTCGTGCAAATCGAGTACGAGGGCGACGGACGCCTGCTTGTAGCGCATCCGATGGTCGAATCGGCGGCGGACTACGGAAATTACGCCGAGGTTCGCCTCAAGCCGGGCGCCGACTCGCAGGAGCTGCTGCGCGAAATTGCGGCGCGGCTTCGGATCTCGCGGTTCGAGGTGATGGAGCCGTCACTTGAACATATTTTCATCGACGCAGTGACGAAAGGCGATGGCAACGCACGGGCTTAGAAACACCTGGCTCGTGCTGAGGCGCGAGTACCTGGAGCGCGTCTGCTCGCGCTCCTTCGTCCTGACGACACTCCTGATGCCGGCGTTCCTGCTGGGAACGATCCTGCTGCCGGCGGTCCTGTCCGGGCAGAGCGGCTCGCAGGCGCGCAGAGTGGCGATTGTTTCGCCCGACGAGGCGTTCGGAAAATCGGTGCGCGATCGGCTCTGGCTGGAGAGCAACGGAACCTACCTCGGGCGGGTCGAAACCGATACCTCGGCCGCCGAGCGCGCGCGGCTCACCGGCGAACTGCGCGCCGGAAAGCTCGACGCCTACGTGTGGCTCGGCCCCGAGGCGCTTGAGCACGGCGATATCGGCTATTTCACCAACAGCCCGAGCGATTTTATCGGCGCGGGCCTGATGCGCGACGCGGTTACCTACGCGATTCGGCGCCGCCGTCTTATCGCGCGCGGAGTTTCGCCCGAGCAGGCCGACTCGATGCTGGCGACGGTCAGGCTGCGCACGGTCAATGTCGGCGCGTCGGGCGGCGCCCAGAGCGACGTGCTGGGCGGGATGATTGCCGCGTTCGGGCTCGTGTTCCTGATGTTCATCACGCTGCTCTCGTACGGCGTGATGGTGATGCGGTCGGTGATGGAGGAAAAAGGCTCGCGCATCGTCGAAGTGCTGCTGTGCTCGCTCACGTCGAACGAGTTGATGGCTGGAAAGATAATCGGGACGGGCGCGGTCGGGCTTACCCAGGCCGCCGTGTGGACGGTGATGATCGTGGTGGCGATGCCGTTCCTTGCGGCGGCGCTCCACGTCGGCGCGGTGCATCTGGCGACCTCGTGGTTCGTGTACTTCGCGGTGTTCTATGTGCTGGGCTTTCTGCTTTACGCCGCGATGTTTGCCGCGGTGGGAGCCGCGTTCGAGTCGATGGAGGACGCGCAGCAGTGGAACATGGTGATCATTTCGCCGCTTATCGCCGCGACCGTCCTGATGGGACCGGGGGTGACCTCGCCGGATACGCCGGTGACGGTCGCGGCCTCGATGGTGCCGTTGTGCTCGCCGCTGCTGATGTACACGAGGATCGTCTCGGGAAATCCGCCGGCGTGGCAGATAGGGCTTTCGATCGCGATCCTGGTGGGAACGATCTGGTTCGCGATGCGGCTTTGCGGGCGAATCTACCGGGTCGGTATATTGATGTACGGCAAGCGGGTCCGGTTCGGCGAAATCGTCAAGTGGCTGCGCTACACCTGAACGGGGCGCGCCGCGGCGAGCCTTATGGCGGATGGCTCGAACGCTGCGAGGCGAGCGGTGCAAAGAAAACGAGGCGAAACTTCACATCGCGAAAAATCGTTGCTATTTAAACCACGCCGGGCGACGACGGTCGCCGCCCGGAGACCTTGGCAGTTAAGATTGCCTGATTAGCTGGCTTTCGATTATAAGCTAGACTTCAAGATCGCCGCGATCCTGAAGGCCGGAGAGTACCGTGGCAAGGAAAAAGATCGCATTTATTGGTTCGGGTAATGTGGGCGCGACCTGCGCCCATCTGTGTTTTCTAAACGGCCTTGGCGACATCGTCCTGTACGACATTATCGACGGCCTGCCCCAGGGCAAGGCGCTCGACATGCTGGAGTCCGCGCCGGTCGTGAGTATCGACGCCAGCGTCGTCGGCACCACGGATATCCGCGGGATCGAAGGCGCCGACTGCTGCGTGGTTACCTCGGGCTCGCCGCGAAAGCCCGGGATGAGCCGCGACGACCTGCTGAAGATCAACGCGAAGGTGATGAACGACGTGGGCACCGCAATCAAGAACCACGCGCCCAACGCCTTCGTGATCGTCGTGACGAATCCGCTCGACGCGATGGTGACGCAGATGAAGCGCGTCACCGGATTTCCCAAGAATCGCGTGGCCGGCCAGGCCGGAGTGCTCGACTCCGCGCGCTATCGCACTTTTCTCGCCGCCGAGCTTGGAGTTTCGGTCCAGAGCGTGCAGGCTATGGTGCTCGGCGGGCACGGCGACGACATGGTGCCGGTGCGCAGCTACACGACGGTCGCGGGAGTCCCGATCGAGCGTTTTGTCGCGCCCGCGCGGCTTGACGAGATCGAGGATCGGACCCGCAAGGGTGGCGGCGAGATCGTCAACCTGATGAAGACCTCGTCCTATTACGCGGCCGGCACTGCGGCGTATAAGATGGTCGAGGCTTACATGCGCGACAGCAAGGAAGTGCTGCCGTGCGCCGCCTACCTCGAGGGCGAGTACGGAGTGAGCGGGCTTTATGCCGGAGTGCCGGTGATTGTCGGCTCGGGAGGGGTCGAGCGGATCGTCGAGATCGCGCTCACCGAGGCGGAAAAAAAGGCTTTCGCTAGTTCGGTCGCACACGTGCGCGAACTGGTCGAGGCGATGGACAAGGTTCTCGCGGCTTAGAACCAAAGGCGAAAGGCTGGGAACAGGCTATGGCTGACGAATATGCGGCGGCGGTCGCGGCGCCGCGGTTAACGGCCGCGGACGAGCGCCACTGGCTGTTGCGCCGGATTCATTCGCTGAGCGGGATCGTCCCGATCGGCGGCTTCTTGTTCTTCCATCTGTTCGAGAATTCGTACGTGCTGCGCGGCGGCGCGCTCTGGTGGAAGGAAACCGAGTTCACGCGCACGCTGCCGCTGGAGATTGTGATTGAGGCGGTCGTGCTGTGGATTCCGATCCTTTACCACGCGATCTACGGCCTGGTGATTACCGTCACCTCCGAGCCGAACGTGACAGCCTATCCTTACCCGCGCAACCTGCAGTACACGCTGCAGAGGATCACGGGCGCGCTCGCGCTGCTGTTCATCCTGTTTCACGTGCTGACGACGCGGGCCTGGTTCTACATGACCGGGATCGAGACCAACTACGCGCGGATGCACGCCTTCATGATGAATCCCGTCATCCTGACGGTCTATATCGTCGGCGTGCTGGCCTGCGTTTACCATCTGTGCAACGGCATATTCACGTTCTGCATCACCTGGGGCCTTACGGTCGGACCGCGGTCGCAGGCGATGGTAAACCGGGCGTGCATGGCGCTGTTCGTTATACTGGCGATTGTGAGCGTGGCGACGCTGATCGCGTTCCGCGCGCCTGCGTAGGAGAGGATCATGCCGGGACATCATATCGTCGTTGGCGGCGGACTCGCGGGACTGATGACCGCGATGAAGCTGGCCGAGCAGGGGGAACATGTGGACCTCTTCTCGATCGTGCCGGTCAAGCGCTCGCATTCGGTGTGCGCGCAGGGCGGTATCAATGGTGCGGTCAACACCAAGGGCGAAGGCGATTCGCCCTGGATTCATTTCGACGACACCATCTACGGCGGCGACTTTTTGGCCCATCAGCCGCCCGTCAAGGGGATGTGCGAGGCCGCGCCGGGGATCATCTACCTGTTCGATCGAATGGGCGTGATGTTCAATCGCACGCCCGAAGGACTGATCGACTTCCGCCGTTTCGGCGGCACCAAGCATCATCGCACCGCCTTTGCCGGCGCGACCACCGGACAGCAGCTCCTGTACGCGCTCGACGAGCAGGTGCGCCGCTATGAAGTCGACGGCCTGGTCAGGAAGTTCGAGGCCTGGGAGATGCTGAGCATCGTCCAGGACGAATCGGGCGACTGCAAGGGCATCTGCGCGATCGACACGCGCTCGCTTGAGATTCGCGCTTTTCCCGCAGACAGCGTGATGATCGCGAGCGGCGGGCCGGGGCTGGTCTTCGGACGCTCGACCCAGTCTCTGGTCAACACCGGCTCGGCGGCGAGCGCCTGCTATCAGCAGGGCGCAACCTACGCCAACGGCGAGTTCATCCAGGTGCATCCGACCGCGGTGCCGGGCGAGGACAAGAACCGGCTGATTTCCGAATCGATTCGCGGCGAAGGCGGGCGCGTGTGGACCTATCGCGACGGCAAGCCCTGGTACTTCCTCGAGGAGATGTATCCGGCCTACGGAAACCTGGTCCCGCGCGATATCGCAACTCGCGCCATCCACAAGGTCGTCTATGAGATGGGCCTTGGCGTGGACGGCCAGCCGCTCGTCTATCTTGACGTAAGCCATCTCGATCCCGAGCTGCTCAATCGCAAGGTCGCGGGCGTGCTCGAGATCTACGAGAAGTTCGTCGGCCAGGACCCGCGCAAGGTGCCGATGAAAATCTTCCCGTCGATGCACTACTCGATGGGCGGGCTGTGGGTCGATTACACCCAGCACACCACTATCAAGGGGCTGTTCGCCGCGGGCGAATGCGAATTCCAGTATCACGGGGCGAACCGCCTCGGCGCGAACTCGCTGCTCTCGTGCATCTACGGCGGGATGATCGGCGCGCCGAACATGATCGAGTACGCCAAGGCGCATCCGAGCGGCGCCGCGTCGCGTATCTACGACCAGGAAGTCCAGCGCCAGCGCGAGATGTTCGACAAGATTTTCCGCATGGACGGCCCGGAGAACGTCTTCGGCATCTGGCGCGAGCTTGGCGACACGATGACCGAGAACGTGACGGTCGTGCGTTACAACGACAAGTTGAAGGCGACCGACAACAAGCTGCTCGAATTCAAGGACCGATGGGCGCGAATCGGGCTGAGCGACCGCGGCAAATGGGCCAACCAGGAGGCGCTGTTCGTGCGCCAGCTCTGGAACATGCTCGAAATCGCCCGCCCGATCACGCTCGGCGCGCTCAATCGCAACGAGTCGCGCGGCGCGCATTACAAGCCCGAGTTTCCCAACCGCGACGACGAGAACTTCCTTAAATCCACGCTCGCGCATTGGTCGTCCGACGGGCCGCGCTTCAGCTTCGAGCCGATCGATGTGAGCCTGATGAAACCGCGCCCGCGCCGCTACGACGTGGACAGCCATGCAACCCAAAGCAAGGCCGCCTAGTAAAGGGAGAGGATTTCCGTGGCCGAACGCACAATCGTTCTGAGAGTAAAGCGCCAGGAGAATCCCCAGTCGCGCAGCTACTGGGAGGAATTCGAGCTTCCATTCCTGCCCCATCACAATATCGTTTCCATGCTGATGGAGATTCGCCGCAATCCGGTCAATCGCCAGGGCAAGACGGTCGCTCCGGTCGTGTTTCACGCCAACTGCCTCGAAGAGGTGTGCGGCGCGTGTACGATGGTTATCAACGGGCATGTGCGGCAGGCCTGCACCGCGCTTGCCGAGCAATTGCCCAACCCGACCACGGTTGAGCCGATGACGAAGTTCCCTGTCATCCGCGATCTGTGGGTGGACCGCTCGGCAATGTTCGAGCATCTGAAGAAGGTCCATTCGTGGATTCCCATCGACGGCACCTACGACCTCGGGCCGGGGCCGCGAATCAGCTCCGACGTCCAGCAGTTCGCCTACCTGTTCTCGCGATGCATGACGTGCGGCTGCTGCCTGGAGGCGTGCCCGCAGGTCAACAGCCATTCGAAATTCATGGGGCCGGCGATTCTCGGACAGACTTTCCTGATGAGCCAGCACCCGACCGGCGAGATGCATGAGGACGAGCGTATCGAGGCGCTGATGGGCGAGGGTGGCGTAGCCGATTGCGGCAACGCTCAGAACTGCGTCGAGGTCTGCCCCAAGGGGATACCGCTTACGACCGCGATCGCATGGGTGGGCCAGAGGGCCTCGCTCAAGTGGTTGCGTAACCTGTTTCAGCGATAGGCCGGCGCCCTGTCGCGCGTTCGGATGGCGCCGCGCGGATGGCGTTTGCGCCCGCGCCGTGACCATAAGAGGTTGAAATGAACATTCACGAGTTCCAGGCCAAGCAGATTCTCGGCCGTTTCGGCGCGCCTGTCCCGAAGGGGCAGCCCGCGGCGACGCCCGAGGAAGCCGCGGCCGCATTCAAGGCGCTTGGCCAGCCCAGGGCCGTCGTCAAAGCCCAGATTCACGCTGGTGGACGCGGCAAGGCGGGCGGCGTCAAGCTGCTTTCCAGCGCCGACGAGGCGCGCGAGTTCGCCGCAAAGCTGCTCGGCAAGCCGCTCGTCACCCATCAGACGGGGCCGCAGGGCAGGGTGGTAAGGCGCGTCTACGTCGAAGAGGCGAGCAACGTCGCGCGCGAGCTTTATCTCGGCCTTCTTGTCGATCGCAAGGCGCAGGCCGTGTCGGTGATCGCGAGCACCGAAGGCGGCATGGATATCGAAGAGGTCGCCGCGAAGACCCCCGAAAAGATCATCACCGAGACAATCGATCCGCTGCTCGGTATCTCGGGGTTTCTCGGGCGCAAGGTCGCCTTCGGGCTCGGGCTGAAGGACAAGCAGGTCAACCAGTTCGTCGGCCTGCTGGCTTCGCTCTATCGCGCGTTCCTCGAGACCGACGCTTCGCTTATCGAGATAAATCCGCTGGTTGTCACGGCTGACGGGCGCGTGGTGTGCCTCGACGCGAAGATGTCGTTCGACGACAACGGGCTTTTTCGTCATCCCGATATCCGCGAACTTCGCGACGCTAACGAAGAGGATCCCGCCGAGACCGAGGCCGCCAAATACGACCTCAGCTACATCCATCTCGACGGCAATATCGGATGCATGGTCAACGGCGCGGGGCTCGCGATGGCGACGATGGACATCGTGAAGTACTACGGCGCCGAGCCCGCCAATTTCCTCGACGTCGGCGGTGGAGCGAACGCCGAGAAGGTTTCCGCCGCGTTTCGAATCCTGCTTTCCGACCCGCGCGTCAAGGCCGTTCTAATCAATATCTTCGGCGGCATCATGCGATGCGACGTGCTGGCCGAGGGCGTCGTCAAGGCGGCGAGGGAAGTGAACCTGAGCGTTCCGCTGGTGGTCCGGATGGAAGGCACCAACGTCGAACAGGGCAAACAGATCCTCAAGGATTCGGGAATCAAGGTTATTGCCGCAGCCGACATGGCCGACGCCGCGCGCCGCGTGGTCGAAGCCATCAGTTGATGGGACTTGCTGATGAGCATTCTGGTAAACAAGAACACGCGCGTCATTACCCAGGGCATCACCGGCGCAACCGGCCAGTTTCACACGCGGACGTGCCGCGAATACGGCACCCAGATGGTCGCCGGCGTCGTCCCGGGCAAGGGCGGAACCGATTTCGAAGGCATCCCGATTTTCGACACCGTCGAGAAAGCGCGGCGCGAGACCGGCGCAAACGCGACCGTGATCTATGTGCCGCCGCCGTTCGCCGCCGACGCGATCCTTGAAGCCGCGGCTGCCGGCGTCGAGCTGATCATCTGCATCACCGAGGGAATTCCGGTCCTCGACATGGTCAAGGTGGCCCATTACCTGCGCGGTTCTAAGAGCAGGCTTATCGGACCGAACTGCCCCGGCATCATCACCCCCGGCGAGTGCAAGATAGGAATCATGCCCGGCTACATCCACAAGCCCGGCGATATCGGCGTGGTCTCGCGCTCGGGCACGCTCACCTACGAGGCGGTGCATCAGCTCACCAAGCTCGGTCTCGGCCAGTCGTCCTGCATCGGAATCGGCGGTGACCCGATCGTCGGCACCTCGCACGTGGACGCGCTGCGCCTGTTCAATGAAGATCCGAAGACCCGCGCGATCATCATGATTGGCGAGATCGGCGGAACGGCCGAAGAGGAAGCCGCCGAGTTCATCAAGAGCAACGTGAAGAAGCCGGTCGTCGCGTTTATCGCGGGACAGACCGCGCCCAAGGGGCGCAGGATGGGCCATGCGGGCGCGATCATCTCGGGCGGACGCGGAACCGCCGCGGACAAAATCGCCACGCTCAAGGCATGCGGCGTCACGGTTGCGATGAGCCCGGCCGAGCTCGGCTCGACGATGAAGAATCTGCTCGACGGGAAAGGACGCGCCTGACATGGAACGCACTCTCGCCATAGTGAAGCCCGACGCCGTGCGGCGCGGTTTTATCGGCGACATCATCAAGCGTATCGAGGCTTCGGGCCTCAAGCTTCGCGCGCTCAAGCTGATGCGTCTCACGCGCGCGCAGGCCGAGGCTTTTTACGAGGTGCACAAGGAGCGCCCGTTCTACGGCTCGCTCTGTGACTACATGTCGTCGGGGCCGGTCGTAATCGCGGTGCTCGAAGCCGACAACGCGATCCTCCGATGGCGTGAACTGATGGGCGCGACCGATCCGAAAAAGGCCAACCCGGGCACGCTCCGCAAAGACTTCGGCATCGACGTCGAGCAAAACGCCGTGCACGGCTCGGACGCTCCCGAAACGGCCGCGCGCGAAGTTGCCTTTTTCTTCAGTACGCTCGACATCGTTTCATAGTTCAGCCACGCCGGCTCACGCGAGATAAGCGGCGGCGGATGCGATTGCGTCTGCCGCCGTTTCATTCGACAGGCTCGCCCTCGCACAACCCAGATCTGGCGGTCGTAATCGCTGGCGCGCCCGCCTTCCTGGCGGCGGGTTTTCGGATAAAATACCGGCTGTGAATCAAGCCCGAAATTGCGCCGAAGCCGCGCCCAAAAGGGCTCCCGTGGATATTCGCGGGCTCACGCTCGAGGAGCTCGAGCAACTCGTGGCCGCAGCGGGCGAGAAGCGGTTTCGCGCCGAGCAGCTCGCGAGATGGATTTACGGACGGGCGGCGGAATCGTTCGACCAGATGCTGGAGCTGCCGCGCGAGTTTCGTGAAAAGCTAAAGTATCAGTTTAAGATTGGCTCGGCCGCGACTGCTTCCGCGGCGCGCTCGAGCGACGGGACCCGTAAACTGCTCGTCGCGCTTGCCGACGGCGAGAAAATCGAGACCGTGATTATCCCGGGGCGCGACCGGCTGACACTATGCATCTCCAGCCAGGCCGGATGCGCGATGGGCTGCGCGTTCTGCGCGACGGCACGGATGGGTCTTCGGCGCAATCTCGATACCGGCGAAATCCTCTCACAGCTCTTTCTGGCGCGGCGCGAACTCGATGCAGGCGAGGAAATTACCAACTACGTCTTTATGGGCATGGGCGAGCCGCTGGCGAATTATCCGCGGCTCTTGAAGGCGCTCAAAATCATGACCTCGCGATGGGGGATGGGAATCTCGGCGCGCCGTATCACCGTGTCCACGGTCGGGCTGGCGCCCGGGATGGAGCGGCTGCTTGCCGAAATTCCGGTGCGCCTTGCGGTCTCGCTGCACGCGACCACCGACGAACTCCGCGACCGTATCGCCCCGCTCAACCGTCGTTATCCGCTCAAGACGCTGCTTGAGACGTGCAAGCGCGTCCCGCTCAAGCATCGCGACCGGATCACTTTCGAATACGTGATGCTGCGCGGGGTCAATGACTCCGCCGACGACGCGCGCCGCCTGGTTCGGCTGCTCGGGCCTCTGCGGGCAAAAGTTAACCTGATCTTCTTCAACCCGTTTGCGGGTGCCGGCTTCGAACCGGCCTCGCGGGCTGCGGTCGAGGACTTTCAAGCGATATTGCAGCGGGGTAACCTGACCGCGACGATCCGCGAGAGCCGGGGCGCCGATATTGCCGCCGCATGTGGCCAGCTCTACGCCGAACAAGGCGCTTCCCACGCCGACAGCCTCTAGATATTTTCTCCGGGATGGTCCGGATTCCGGGCCGTGTCCTTTAAGGCGGATGTCGGCGCGGAAAATCCCATGTGAGCGCGGGGGGACGGCTTGATTTCGGCCAGGGAGGGCGGTTCAGGCAGGCAGATGGCGAAACAAATACTTGGAATTATCGGCGGAAGCGGATTCTACGATATCGAGGGACTGGAGGATGTCGAAGAGATCGACCTCGACACGCCCTTCGGAAAACCCTCCGGACCCTATTATCGCGGAAAGTTCGGCGATGCGGTGGCCGTTTTCCTCGCCCGCCACGGCAAGGGCCATCGGATACTGCCCAGTGAGCTGAACTTCCGGGCGAATATCTACGGGATGAAACAGCTCGGCGTCGAATGCCTGGTATCGGTAAGCACCGCCGGCAGCATGAAGGAGCATATCAAGCCCGGCGACCTCGTGGTGCCGGACCAGTTTATCGATCGCACCTTCAAACGGCCGCAAACCTTCTTCGGCGACGGCGTGGTCGCACACGTTTCGCTCGCCGACCCGGTCTGTCCGATACTTGCGCGCGACCTGGCCGCGGCGGGGCGAAGCGTCGGCGCCACGATTCACGAGGGCGGGACGTACCTGTGTATCGAAGGTCCGCAGTTTTCCACGCGCGCCGAATCGAATCTGTACCGGAGCTGGGGCGTTGACGTGATCAGCATGACCGCGATGCAGGAGGCGCGGCTCGCGCGCGAGGCCGAGCTTTGCTACGCGACGATGGTGCTCGTGACCGACTACGACTGCTGGCACGAAAGCGTGAGCGCGGTCGATATCGGAGAAATTCTTCGCGTGATGAGGCTCAACGTCGCGGCCGCTCAGAAAGCCGTCGCGGCTCTGTCCCAATCGCTCGGCGTCCGGGGCGGAGGATGCGCCTGCGCGAGCGCGCTGAAAGACGCGATTATCACCGATCGCGCGATGATCCCGCCCGCGCGCATGGCTCAACTGAAGCTCCTGATAGGAAAATACCTGTAGGCCGCGCGATGCGGAGAGAGAGGTGGTTTGAATGAGTATCGTTGTGGTTGGATCGGTTGCCTACGACACGGTCGAAACCGATCACGGCGGAGTCACCGAAGCGCTGGGCGGCGCGGCCAGCTACTTCGCTATCGCCGCGCGGTTCTTCGCCCCGGTCAGCGTGGTTGCGGTGGTCGGCTCGGACTTCAAGCCCGAGCACGAGCGCCTGTTCACCGAACGCAACATCGATATCCGGGGACTCGAGCGCCGGGAGGGCGAAACCTTCCGCTGGCACGGCCGCTATCACGAGGACATGAACAAACGCGACACGGTCGCGCTCGCGCTCAACGTTTTCCAGGGTTTCCAGCCCAAACTGCTTCCCGACCAGCGCACCTGCGATTTCCTGTTCCTTGCCAATATCGCGCCCGAGCTTCAATCGTGGGTGCTCTCGCAGGTCAAAAGTCCCAAGGTCGTCGCCGCGGACACGATGGACCATTGGATCGCGAACGAACGGCCCGCGCTCGACAAGCTGCTCCCGAAACTCGACATCCTGACGATCAACGACGAAGAGGCGCGGCTCTTGAGTGGCGAGCACAACCTGGTCAAGGCCGGCCGCGCGATCCTCGCGATGGGTCCGAAGTCGGTGCTGGTCAAGCGCGGCGAGTACGGCGTGCTTCAGTTCAGCCGCGAGGGGATGTTCGCGGTGCCGGCGTACCCGCTCGAGGAGGTTGTCGATCCGACCGGCGCGGGCGACACGTTCGCGGGCGCGACGATGGGGTTTCTCGCGCGCAACGGACGACTCAACGAAAGCGTGCTGCGCACGGGTGTAGTCTACGGCACGGTGGTCGCCTCGTTTGTCGTCGAACGGTTCTCGCTGGAACGGATAACGCAACTGACCTGGGAGGAGATCGACCAACGCTATCGCGCCTTCATCGAACTTACGGACTCCCATCATTCGCGATGGACCTCTCGGTCGTGATCCCGCTCTTCAACGAGCGGGACAATCTCGAACCGCTCCACCGGGAGCTCGATCGGGTGCTGAACTCGATCGGCCGCTCCTACGAGATCCTGTTCGTGGACGACGGCAGTATCGACGGAAGCGACGCCGTGCTGCGCCGAATTAAGGACGCCGACCCGCACGTCCGGGTGATACGCCTTGCACGCAACACCGGGCAGACCGCCGCGCTACAGTGCGGGCTTGAGCATTCGACCGGCGAGACGGTTATCGCGATGGACGGCGACGGCGAAAACGATCCCCACGATATTCCGAAGCTTCTCGCCAAGCTCGACGAAGGATACGACCTCGCAAGCGGATGGCGCACCGAGCGATGGAAGGATTCGGCGCTGTCGCGGCGGATGCCGTCGATAGCGGCCAACGCGCTCATCTCGCGGATTACTGGCGTCAGGCTCCACGACTACGGATGCACGTTCAAGGCTTACCGCGGCGAGCTCGCGCGAAGCCTCAGGCTTTACGGCGAAATGCATCGCTTTGTCCCCGCTATAGCGGCGGAGCAGGGCGCGAGG
>JAKAVC010000037.1 GCA_021817345.1 Deltaproteobacteria bacterium
GGGCTGATAACCTATACGGGGAGGCAGATGGCAACGGAAAGGTCCGAGAGCATATTTGAGACGCCGGCCTATAGCGGTGCGGTTGCGGCGCGCTACGTGGGCATCCCGTATCAGACATTGCGATACTGGATGTTGGGGCGGGGCAATGTCCCGCCGATAGCGGAACCCGCTGACAAGTCGCCGCTCGTTCTATCCTTCGCCAACCTGCTTGAGTGCCATGTGTTAAATGCCTTGCGGACGAAGTACAGCTTGTATTTGCCCAAAGTGCGGTCGGCCTTAGACACGCTCAAGACAATGACGCACGGCAGGCACCCGTTGCTGAGTTCCAAGTTCAGCACTGATGGCGTCAATTTGTTCGTCGATTCCGGAGCGTTGGTGAACGTTTCGCAAGGCGGACAATACGCCATTCGCGAGGTGCTGGACGTGTATTTGGAACGGATCGAATGGCAGGGTGAGGGTCTCGCAAAATTTTACCCGTTCGTCGTAACAACCGACCCGAGTGAGCCCAAGATCATCTCAATCAACCCGGCGATTGCCTCCGGCAAATCCGTGATCGACGGCACCGGAATCTCCACCGCCGTGATCGCCTCGCGCTTCTGGGCGAGGGAAGACCCCGCCGAGTTGGCGAAAGAATACGAATGTAGCGAGCAGGACATCTTTGAGGCCATTCGGTGGGAGGGCGAATATCGTACAGCCGCCTAGTGGTTTCCGTTCCACCCTGTAGTTGGACGAAGCGCTCTGCAACTGCGTCGCGATTCTCGCCGTATTGGAAGCCGCGGATTTTCCGTTTCGCAGGCATCTAGAAATCTTTGACGGCCAGCGAGGTATTCTTGACGAGGTGTGGATGCCACTGCCCGGTCTGATGGCTTGGCCCGTCCTCACAAAGGACAGCCGTCAACGATATGAGCCATTAGAGAAGGCCAACATTCTGCGTTACTGCATGAAGCTTTTCACGTTTTCGTCCGGGAATCTAAGCGGCGACCAGATGGCAGATTTGCTGAGGACAAACCTGCGACGGATCGAGAAGCTGGCGCGCAAGGAGCCGCCGCCTTTCGTGGCATCTATTAGCCGTTCGGGGCTAAATCTCCGAAAACTGCGCTAAGTATAAACTCGTGGATAAAGCTCAGCGGTGCGGCGTGCGTGGTCCTGTCCGTCACTAACGATTGACAACCAACTCCTAGCTGGGTTTCGACGGCGACATTTGCGGGGTTGGGTGTTCAGTGCCCACGTCGCGCAGGATCTCGCCGGCGTGCGATGACGGATCGACATTCGGATAGACCTTGAGAATCCGGCCGTCTTCGGCGATCACGTAGGTGATTCTCTTGTCGAGGCCGATAATCGGAATTCCATTGGCTGCGCCGTAGGCGGCCGCGATTTTGCGGCCGGGATCGAGCAGCAGCGGGAACGGAAGCTTGTACTTGCGGATGAACGCGCGATGCGAATCGGCGCTATCGACGCTGCATCCGAAAACCGCAACGCCCGCGCGCTCGAAAAGCGCGTAACCGTCGCGGAACGCGCACGCCTCTTTGGTACACCCGGGCGTGTCGTCCTTCGGATAGAAGTACAGGACGATTTTGCGCCCACGACAGCCCTCGAGCGAGAACGGCTCGGCCTTGTCGCCGGCGACCATCCGGGTTGAGATCGGCGGCGCGCTCTCGCCCTCGTGCAGCATCGCGGTCCGCGCGATACGCGGCCTCAGCAGGATTACCAGGACCGTGAGGACACCAAGCCCAATAACCGCTGCCGCCGCCAGTTCCATCCGGAAGCCGCCCGCTCAGACGTAATAGAGCCAGCTCCGATACTGGTCTTCGCGCCCGTGAAGCACGCGCTGGAAAACTTCCTGCACCTTGCGCGTGATCGGTCCGGGCTGCCCGGTGCCGATCATGCGATCGTCAAGCTCGCGGACCGGCGTGACTTCAGCGGCAGTTCCGGTCATGAATGCTTCGTCGGCGATATAAAGCGCGTCGCGCGGGAAGAGTTGCTCGACCACCGGAACGCCAAGGTCCCCGAGAATCCTTATCACCGAGGCGCGCGTGATACCGGGAAGGATCGACGCAAGCGGCGGGGTCATCACAACGCCCTCGCGCACGGAAAAGATATTCTCGCCGCTGCCCTCGGCAACGAAGCCCATCGTGTCGAGCAGGAGCGCCTCGTCGTAGCCCGAACGGCGCGCCTCGTAACCGGCGAGGATCGAATTGATGTAATTTCCCGAGGCCTTGGCCGCCGGCAGCATCGAGTTGTGATGGAACCGCGCGAACGACGAGGTCTTGAGCCTGACGCCCTTCTCGACGCTTTCCTTGCCGAGGTACGCGCCCCACGGCCACGCCGCGATAGCGACGCGGGTCTTGTTGCCGCGCGCCGCAAGCCCCATCTCACCCTCGCCGTAGAAGGCGATGGGCCGGATGTAGCATTCGGTGAAGCGGTTGGTGCGTACCACGTCGGCCGAGGCCTTGAGCAACTCCTCGTCGCTGTACGGGATGGGCATCTCGAGGATATGCGCGGAATCGTGAAGGCGGCGGATATGCTCGGGCGCGCGGAAAATCGCCGACCGGCCGTCGTCGCACTGGTAGCATCGCATCCCTTCGAACACCGCGAGCCCGTAGTGCAGGCTATGGGTAAGAACGTGTACCTGGGCCTTGTCGTAGGCCACCAGTTCTCCATCGAGCCAGATTTTGTCGGATCTTATGCCGCCCGTTGCCAATGCCAACCTCTCGGAAATGCTTGTAATACGCCGGCGGTCTTTTCGCGCCGTCGTGACACACGTCCTGTCCGAAAGTTAGTCGATGGCTGGAATTTGGACAAGCCGCGCCGGGACGGGCGGATTATTCCGAGCGCGTGCGCGGCGTCGCCTGCGCTTCGGCCGCCTGCGGTTCGGCCTCGATTCCGCCCGTGCCGCCCGACGGCGCCCCGGCGGCCGCTTCAGTCTTTCGCGCGGGCCATCGCCGGCGCCTGCCGCCGCGACGCCTTCGCCTGCGCCCGCGCGAAGGCGCCATCGGCGCGCCGCCCGCGAGATAAGCGTCGGGATTTTCGAGAAAGCGCGCCAGCGCCGCGGTATCGGCGCCGTAAACCGGGGCGACCATATCGAAGAACCGGCGCGCAATCGCAAAATACGGCCGGCGCGCAAGCCGCCGGGTCCGGCGCGACGGCTCGCGCAGGAGCGGAACCGCCTCGACAATCAGCCGCATGTTCTCGGTGTCGCTCCGCGCGAAGCCGCGCCGGCGAAGCTCGCTGACCACGTCAACCCTGCCTTCCCCGTCGCGTCCAACCACACCGGCGAGATACATGTCAAGGAAGATTGCGGCGAGCACTATCTCGTGGACGGGCGATTCGCCGGCGGCGGTCCTCTCGCCGAGCGCGGCAAGGTTGCGTATCGTGGGCGAGCTTTCGAGTGGGCCGGTCCAGGTCTTCAGATGGGCCGACAGCCACGGCATCACCTGCTCGAGAAGCCCCATCTCCTCCATCAGGAGCATCGCGCGCGCGGCGCCGGTCTGCCCAATCGTTCGATAGGTCTCCTCGACCAGGCGCGGCATCGAGGCCTTCTGAAGGTCGGTGCGATACCTTTCGATAGCGGCGCGTGTAGCAGACTCGATTTCGAAGCCGAGCCGCGCGGCAAACCTGACCGCGCGCATCATCCGCACCGGGTCTTCGCGCATCCGCAGGTCCGGATCGCCGACGGTCCGGATCAGCCGGGCGCGCAGGTCGCGCACTCCGCCCGTATAGTCGATTACGCGGAAGGTTTGAGGGTCGTAAAATAGCGCGTTGACCGTGAAGTCGCGCCGAAACGCATCTTCCTCGGCGCTGCCGAAGGTGTTGTCGTGGCGGATAAGGGGTTCTTCGGGCGAGATTTCCTCGCTGCGGCGGCGGAAGGTTGCGACCTCTATATTCTTGGGTCCGAAGAAGACGTGGACCAGGCGGAAGCGCCGGCCGATAAGGCGGGAGTTGCGAAACAGCTCGCGAACCTCCTGCGGATGGGCCGAAGTGGCGACGTCGAAATCCTTCGGCCGCCGTCCGAGCATCAGGTCGCGCACGCTCCCGCCGACCAGGTAGGCGACGTGACCCGCCTTTATCAGACGATACAGAACCTTGAGAACGTCCGGGTCGATCTCGCGTCGCGAAACCGGATGCTCGGCGCGCTCGAGAATATCAGGTTCCAACCTTTACCCTTCCGCGGCGCGGCGCGCGGCCCCATTCGCGCCACTTATCCCCATATCAAACCTAGCACGGCGGCCAGCAACCTTCATCGCCCCGGAGCCGGCACTTCCAACGCCCGCCGCCCGCGCCTGAGCCGTACCGGCGCGGCCACCGACCCCGCGCCATTGGCAGCGCCGCTTGAGGCCAAATAGAATATTTGCGGTTCGCGGTAAATCCCGCATCGCACTATTTTCTATTGCCGGAGGTTCTTCATCATGCAGCAGTTTGCCGCTGACATCCGCAAAATCCGCGAGCGCGCCCGCAAACATATCAGCGACGGCGCCGTCACCGGCGGCTACAAGGCCGACCGCGAGCAGGTACTAAAGGTCCTGAACCAGGTCCTGGCCACCGAGATCGTCTGCGTGCTGCGCTACAAGCGCCATTACTACATGGCGAGCGGAATAAACTCCGACGGGGCAAAGACCGAATTTCTCCAGCACGCCAACGAGGAACAGCAGCACGCCGATTGGGTCGCGGAGCGGATCGCCCAACTGAACGGCGAGCCCGACTTCAATCCCGAGGGCCTGGCCACCCGAAGCCATTCTGAATACGACGAAAAAGCCTCGCTGACCGAGATGATTCAGGAGGACCTGGTGGCAGAGCGGATCGCGATCGAGTCCTACTCGGAGATAATCCGATGGCTCGGCAACGACGATCCGACCACCCGCACGCTGATCGAGCAGATCCTGAAGATGGAGGAGGAGCACGCCGACGACCTAGCGAATCTGCTCGCGCGGGTCTCGTAAGCAAGGCGTTTGATTAGTTATCGCGCTGCGGGCCGGTCCGAGCCGATCGCGCAGGCGGGTCAGACCAGCTGCGTGGCTTCTCGTTTCGGCGGCGTTCCCAAATTGCCTCGGGCGCGACGGCAGCACGACCGGGCTTTTCGACTCCGTCCGGCGGCTTCCCGGGCGTGCTAATCGCGACGATGCCCGCGGCGCAGCCACAAGGGCGTTCAACAAGGGGTGCGGATTGCTCTAGAATCGTTTCCCCATGCCCCCCCAGAAAACCAATACTGTCCTGGTGGTGAGCCACGGCCCGTCATGCCTTGACGGCGTGGTCGCGGCCGCGGTCGTCGCCCGCTTCCACCAGGGCCATCGCGTGCTCACGACACTCGCCGCAAACAGCGACAGCGATCACGCGATTCAGTCGCTCAAAGCCGGCGCCGACGAGGTTTGGATCACGGACCTGTCGTGGCTCCAGCCCGCAACCGCCGAGCATCTGCGCGAGCTTGCCGCCTCGGGCACGCGCATCTACTGGATCGACCATCACCGCACGGCGGTCTCACGCGCCGAAGCTCCGGAGTTCAAGGTCCCGTTCGCCGGCAAAGTGCTCTCGGAGCGATATTCGGCGGCACGGCTGGCGTTCAACTACCTCAGGCGGCGCGAGGACGAGTTGCCGTCGGACGAGAGGCGCCACTCGTTCGAGGCGTTCGGCGCATTCGCGGAGATAGCCGACGATCACGACCGATGGGTGCATCGAATACCCGAGTCATCCGACTGGGCGCTGGCGGTTCAGACGCTCGGCGGGATGGCCTCGTACCGGGAGATCGTAAGGCTCAGGGAAGTGCGGATGACGCGACGGTTGCGCGACGCGCTTCAGACCGGGCGCGACGCGATGCGCCGCAGTATCGAACTGGCGGACTCGACGCGAGTCGACCTGAGGTTAAGCAACGGGATCACGGTGCGCTCGGCCTGCTGCTTCGGCTACAGCAGCGAGGTCGCCGCGCATCTTTACAATGGCGCCTCACGGACCGTGGTCGCGCTGTTCGATCTGAGAAGTCAGGGCGTGAGTCTGCGCCGCAGTCCCGACTGCACGGTCGATCTGTCGAAGTTGGCCGAGGCCTTCGGCGGCGGCGGACACGAGGCGGCCTCGGGATTTTCACTTCCCGATTTAAGGCGGGTTCCGGCCGAGCGATTGTCCGAGGTGCTCGCGGCGCGATTGGAAACGCCGAAACCGGAACCGCTGTGAGATGCCGCATCCGGCAAAGAACCATGGCCTCGTCGCGTGTGCAGTTGCGCGATACTGCCGCGAGGGGCTGACACGCGTCAGCGCCAATAGAATGGCTGCGGTCCCGGCAATGTACCGGAGACGGCGAACTATCGAAGCAGAACTCGGACTCTGTCGCATCGTCGCGGCCACGTTGCGAAATCAACTATGTTGCAGCGGGTCTATTGTGCAAGGTGAGGGACACGGCTGCTACCGACGTTATGACGGCTAGCTCTTGGTCCGCCCGCCGCAGGGCAGCCTGACCCCGCCGAAAAGCCCCGCTTTTTCCCTTGCATCAAGAGTCTGTCCCGGCCAGACTGACCGTACGTTCATTTCGATGACTGAACGTACATTCAAAAGCCCATGACCCGCGAAGAACTCATCAAGGAGTACCGGGGTCGCGAAATCCTCGAGGCCGCCCGCCGCGTTATCGGCAGGCACGGCTTCGAGGGCACCACGATCGACCGGGTCGCCGAAGAGGCGAGGATCGCCAAAGGCACCATCTACCTCTACTTCGGCAACAAGGACGACCTGCTCCACGCGGCGGTGATCGAGGGTATCCGCTCCCTCAACGCCGAACTCAGGCGCGAAGACAATCCTGCGGCGCCGCCGCTAGAACGGATCGAAAACCTGGTCCGCCATTCGCTCCGGATCCAGAACGCCAACCAGGACTTCCTGAAGGCGCTGATGCTCGAAACCCGGCTGGTCGCGATCGTGCCCGGCGACCCGCGCGCCGGGGAGCTTCGCGGCGTTTACCTCGAATACCTGGGCCATCTGGCGGACGTGCTCGGCGCCGCGATGGAAGCCGGCGCGATTCGGCGCGTCGACCCGATGGTCGCCGCGTTCACGCTGAGCGAGATGACGACCGGGACGCTCAGGCGAAGACTCTTCGACCTTAGTTCCGGTGCGCCCGAGGAAGACGCCGATATCGTCCTCGACCTGTTCCTGAACGGCGTAAGACTGACGCCCGATCGGCGAGGTTGCGCGTGATGAAATTGAACTCCCTGCGTGCGCTTGCGGCCGGCGCGCTCGCGATGGGGCTTTTCTGCACCTCCTGCCGCGAACCGCAGTCGGCAACCGCGGCGCAGGAGCCGTCGGCGCCGCATAGCCTCACCGTGACGGTCGCGACCGCGCGCGAGGAAACGATGACCCGCACCGTGGACGTCCAGGGCGCGCTCTTTCCGCGCGAAAAGACGGTGCTCGCGGCCGAGGACGACGGCGCGATTTCCCAGGTGGTGGCGGATTTCGGCGACCGGGTGAAGGCGGGCCAGGCGCTGTGCCGAATCGACCCGCGCGAGTATCAGCTAAGGCTCGACTCGGCCCGCGCGCAACTCGAGCAGGCCGACGCGCGGCTCGTCAACGCGAAGGCGAATTTCCGCCGCGCAAGCGAGCTCAGGAAGAACGACCTGATTCCGGCTCAGCAGTTCGACGACATTTCCTCGACGCTGCGCGTCGCCGAGGCCGACGCCGAGGCCGCGACCAACGCCGTGGGGCTTGCGCAGAAGAAATTCGACGATACTTACGTGCGCGCGCCGTTTGCGGCCTACGTGCAAAAGCGGATGGTCTCGCCGGGCGAGCACGTCGCAACCGGCACGCCGGTTTTCGAGCTGATTGCGATCGACCCGATGAAGCTTCGCGCCTCGATACCCGAGCGCTTCGTCCCGATGGCGAAAGTGGGA